>CAZPWU010000208.1:0-2921 GCA_964590325.1 uncultured Anaerolineaceae bacterium
GTACACTTATCGTGCCGATCAACCCTTTTTTCTTAAAAGTGTATGGTGGCTAGAATACAAAATAACGTATACAATGCATGAATGGGTGGTAAATACTACCAGACGATAGCATTTCTCATAACAATGGATCCCAGATACCCATGCTTGAAAAACCCGATCATCAAGACCAACTCATCATTTCTCGTCTGCAGGACGAATATGGGCTGCAGGTCAACCAGTTGACTTTTCTCCCTCTTGGAGCCGATGTGAATACTGCTGTCTTTCGCGTGGTCACAGATGATGAGACGACATACTTTCTAAAGTTGAGAAAAGGTGACTTTGACGAAATTACCGTGGCCGTTCCCCAATTCCTCAAGGCCCAGGGTATCCAGTCGATCATCGCACCACTGGAGACCAGAGCCCAGCAGCGATGGGCCAGCCTGGACGCCTTCAAGATGATCCTTTACCCGTTCATTGAGGGACAAAATGGTTATGAGGTCGCGTTGTCGGATCACCAGTGGCTGGACTTTGGCGTAGCTCTCAAAGGCATTCACACGGCTCAAGTACCACCAGCACTCACCAAGCTCATCCCGCGAGAGACCTATTCCCCGCGGTGGCGTGAAATGGTAAAGACATTCCAGGCGCAGATTGAGGAAATCGCTTTTGATGACCCGACTGCTGCGAAATTAGCTGCGTTTATGAAGGCCAGACGGGGTGAGATCAACCATCTCGTTGGGCGTGCTGAAGGACTCGGTTTTGCGCTTCAAGCCCGATCCCTGGAACTGGTTTTATGTCATTCCGACATTCACGCCGGCAATCTCCTGGTTGGCGCAAACGATGCGCTTTACATCGTGGATTGGGACAATCCCATCTTAGCCCCCAAAGAGCGAGATCTCATGATTGTGGGTGGGTGTGTCGTTTGGAACAGCGCACGAGAAGAAGCCCTGTTCTATCAGGGCTACGGCCAGACGGAGATTGATCCGATGGCCCTGGCATACTATCGATATGAGCGAATTATTCAAGATATCGCAGAATTTTGCCGGCAGTTGTTTTTGACCGGTGAAGGTGGTAAAGACCGAGAACAAGGGTTTATGTATTTTACAGGCCAGTTTTTGCCGGATCACGAGGTCGAGATCGCCTTTAAAACGGATACGTTATTGACGAATTAGATTGTTTGATTTTTCCCGCTGAAAACAAGAGAGCCTGTTTTATCTATAATCTAAATTGGGAAGATTCTATGATACCCCACATATTCCATTCGAGATCCGTTCACCCACAGTATTAACATTTGTCATCTTTCTGTCATCTTCAGGTGATAAGATGATTTTTAGAACTGGCACATTATAATAAGAGGACTCTAATGCAATTATTTCCATCCATATCCGTGTTAACTACTTGGAATGATATGCTGGTTCCCAGCGATGAAGAATTGGTGGCTCGCCACCTGCAAGGAGATCGTTACGCCTTTACAGCTCTTGTCGAACGCTATGCAGAACGGTTGTTTAACCTGGCTTATCGCTTTACCGGCGACCGGGCTGACGCCGAGGATATCGCCCAGGAATGTTTTTTACACGCCTACGATGCGCTGCCGCGCTCAAGGACCGACCAGCCCTTCAAGCCCTGGCTTTTCCAGATCGCCGTCAACCTGTGCCGCGACCGCGCCCGGAAGAAGCGACCGCAGACCTTCTCAGAGCTTGAGGATGAGCATGGCGGTGTCCTGGAAGCGGGTAATGGTCCCTCGACAGAGGACCTTCTCCCTGACGAGGCACTCCAACCGCTGGAACAGCTAGAGGAAAAGGAGATAGAAGACGCCCTGCGCGCTGCTGTCATGGAATTACCGGAAGAAGACCGTACCCTGTTGACCCTGCGCTACAACGAAGAGCTGTCCTATGAGGAGATCGGCAGGCTGCTGAACCTGCTGCCTCAGACAGTCGGGGCACGGTTGTTTCGAGCTAAGCGTCGTTTGCGTGGCACTCTCTCAAAGTTTGAGGAGGTCGATGCATGAACGATCATCTTGTTCCGCTGATCCTGGATGCTTATCTGGAAGATAGCCTGTCGCTCGGTGAACGGCAGCAGGCTGAAGAGCACCTGAGCCGGTGCAGTGTCTGTCAGGAACAGAGGGCGCGCCTCCAGGAGCTTACTGCGCTGGCGCGACGCCTGCCCAACGAGCCGGCCTCACCTCTGCTAGCCATGCGCATCAACCAGGCGGTTGAGCGTAAAAGACGGGTGATCGCAACCGGCTACCGCCCCGGACTGGTCTATTGGGCAATGGCCTGCGGCCTCCTTGGGGCATTCCTGGTCGGTACGGCCTGGACAGAGCTCAGCAGTCTTGTCACCAGGGTTCCGTCGATCTCCGACACCCGCCTGTGGCAGGCGGTCATCAGCGCTTTCCTGGCTGAACCGTCCAACGCCGTCACGGAGGTGGTTAACACCGGCCTGACCTGGCAGAACATCTTATCGGATGGCATGGGTATCGCCCTGCTGGTGGGGCTGGTCCTCTTGAGCCTGGCTATCTTTGGTGGGTTGTTGGAGATGCTCGTACCTAAGGAGCCAGTGACCAAAAGGACGGAGATGGTAGCAGATGGACAATAAGAGATATGGGACGCAGATTTTCGCGGTCGCGTTGAGTGAGTTAGAAAGGTAAGTTGGACTTATGTCTGCTAAAAAGATCTTGATCTATAGCGCGTTGATCCTGGCTTGCATCGTCATTATTATACTCTCGGTGTTGGCCAGTGGTACGCTGTTTAATGGTCCGAGGCGGTTTTTTGCACCCGGGTTCTCGGAGCGCTTTGGGTCCCCCTTCGCCCTGTTCGGCCAGCACCAATTTGGATGGAGAGGTATCCTCTCGGCTTTTGGTGCTTACTTCTTCCTTTACCTGTCCGGGCTGTTAGCGCTGTTCCTGTTCCCTTCCCCTTATGGGAGCATGCATGCTGCTTTACGGC
>CAZPWU010000208.1:3021-5032 GCA_964590325.1 uncultured Anaerolineaceae bacterium
TTAGCGCTGTTCCTGTTCCCTTCCCCTTATGGGAGCATGCATGCTGCTTTACGGCACGGCCCCAGGGAATGGCTGCGCTTCCTTGTCGTAGGCGGTCTAACCGGACTGGGTTTGGTCCTGCTCACCGGGTTGGGCATAGCCACGTCAGCCTTATTCCCGGTCCCACTGGTGTTGATCACGCTTTTGATGCTGGCAGTTTACATCGGCCTGATCGTCGTGGCGCTGGCCATCGGAGCCTGGTTCAACCGCCTGGCGGGTTCAGCCGCTTCCACAGCCTTATTTGATTATGCTATCGGCTTATTGATCGTCTTCACCTTGGGACGCATCCCGATCCTCGGGTGGGTCTTTACCATCCTCTTCGGGGGAGTCGCCCTGGGTGTTATCATTTCATCCCGCTTTGGGCACGGAGGTGCCTGGACATTGGCGGGGGTTAAAACAATATCGGAGGAAATTTTATGACACGTAAAATTATCATTACCGTCGTTGTGATCCTGATCCTGGCCGTGGGGGGTTTCTTCGGTTATCGGTACATGACCGCCAGGGCAGCAACATCATCTGTCTCTAACATACAGACCACCCCTGTGACGCGTGGTACCATAACCCAAACGGTCTCGGCGGCAGGTACTGTGCGCGCTGACCAGTCTACCACCCTGGCCTGGCAGACCTCGGGCATCGTGGACAAGGTGGAAGTGAAAGTCGGCGATAAGGTGCAAGCCAACCAGGAGCTGGCCAACATCAGACAGGATTCTTTGGCGCAGAGCCTTATCATGGCCCAGGTGAGCCTGCAGAACGACCAGAAAGCCTTGGACGACCTGCTGAACTCTAAGACGCCCGCGGCGCAGGCTCAGCAGGCTGTCGAAAACGCTCAGAATGCCCTGAGTGATTACTCGGCCAACTTCCCCTTGAAGCAGGCCCAGGCGCAGGCCGCGGTGGTCACCGCCCAGGATACGCTGACCAAAGCCCAAAGAACCCGCGACAACCTGAACTACGCCCGCGCTACCCAGGGTCAGATCGACGCCGCGGCAGCCTCTTACAACCTGGCGGTGAGTAATGTCGGTACGGCTCAAAAAGCTTACGATCAGGTCTCCAAGCTGCCCGACACAGACCCACAAAAGAACGCGGCCCTGATCAACCTGTCGAATGCCGAGAAGAAGCGCGATGCCGCCCTGGTCAGCCTCAACTGGTACCTGGGCAAGCCCTCCGCAGCGGATATCGCTGACGCCGACGCCACCCTGGCCCAGGCTCAGGCCAACCTGGCTACCGCCCAGCAAAGCTATGACCGCATCAAAAACGGTCCTAACCCGGTGGACATCGCCCTGCTGCAGGCGCAGTTGGACGACGCCATCCGCGCCTACAACGCGATTAAGGATGGTCCGGCCCCCAGCGATATCGCGGCTGCCAAGGCCCGTATTGCCGCTGACCAGGCGTTGCTCAATGAGGTTAACATCACGGCGCCCTTCACCGGTACCATCACCGACGTCTCGGTCCTGCCTGGCGACCAGGCCAGCTCTAACAAGGTGGTCTTCAGCCTGGACAACATGGATCATCTCATGGTGGACCTGAGCATCTCGGAGGTGGATATCGCCAATATCCAGGTCGGGCAGTCAGCCATTATCACCTTTGATGCCATCCCGGGCAAAGATTACCAGGGTAAGGTGACCGAGGTGGGTGTGGTGGGTGCTTCCACCCAGGGTGTAGTCAATTTCCCGGTGACGGTGCAGATCACCACCCCCGATCAAAACATCAAGCTGGGCATGACCGCCGCAGTGAACATCGTCACCAACCGCAAGGCCAACGTCCTGATGGTGCCCAACCGCGCTATCCGTGTCGCCGCCAACCAGCGCAGCGTCACTGTGCTCTTCGAAGGCAATCAGCTCAATGTCCCGATCACGGTTGGCTTGACCAACGATACCGCGAGTGAGATCACCGGCGGCAACCTCAAGGAAGGTGATGAGGTCGTGATAAGCGGCGCCGCTACCACAACGAACCCCGGCGGTTTTGGCGGTGGCGG
>CAZPWU010000209.1:0-5030 GCA_964590325.1 uncultured Anaerolineaceae bacterium
TCAATCCTCGGGCACAGGTCCTTGAAGGTAAATGAGAACTGTCCGCCGTGGCGGACGAGATAGAGACGGTTCACACGGTTGGCGGAGGTCACTCCTCCCCCTCCTGGCAGCCTCCCGCGTCGCTGCGGCTCCTGGAGGCCGCCCGGTTGAGGGCCATCGCCAGCAGGCAGGCCTGTTCCGGGGTTAAGAAGATGTTGGTCTCATCGGCGCGGAAGATTTTCTCATCGTCCGGACAGGTCTCAGCAAACGAGACACAGATATTGTCTGCAAAGTCGGCGTCGGATTCATCGAAGTAGATTTCGACTTTCAAGCTATTGTCGAGGAGGAAGATTGCCATGTGTAAGTCTCCGTAAACAATGCGGGCGCCAAACGCCCGCATCCGCGCTCACCTTCGCTTAGACTTCCCCTTCCTTGGGGAAGGGAGCCAGGCAGCCCTGTGACTGATATCGCTGGAACAGCTTTCCCCATGAGGTATTGAGGCGCCAATCCTGGTAGATAAATTTTTCCTTCAACGGCCAGTGGATGTAGTCGTGGTTGATGGCAGAGATCCAGGTTGGGATGATCACCAGTGGGGTGTGCAGGACCAGCCTCTGAAAGACCCTGGTAGGGCCATACCATGCCAACCAGGCCAGAAAGAGATGAAAGTTGTGGCCGACCTCGAATCCCCAGTTTTCCCCGGCGATATCATCGCCCACCAGCTCGATCTGGCGCGGGTCACCGACCCCCAATCCGCGCTCGTGGGCCATACGGATGAAGCCAATCTTGAGCGGATCGAAACCCATCAGCCGGGCGGCAATGGCATCGATCGCCACCTGGTCCGCCGAGGCCAGGATAATGTTCTTGACCACAGGGGTCATCGTGCGCGGGCCAGGGCCATTGCCGGCGGTGGTGCCATCCATCACGGCAAAGATACCGGGGTGGATCTCTTTCTGGATCGCCAGCAGGTCCACCAGTGTCTCGTGGATCCAGGAATGGGTGTAATGGCGGTGGTGGTTGAGCAACCCGCCGAAGGCATTCTTGACCGCACCCGTGATCGTCGTATAGATATGGCACTTGGTTGTCGGCAGGTGGACGATATTTTTACCTATAAAAAAGTCAGGCAGGTAAATGCCCTTCGGATAGACCTTATCCAGGGCCAGCATCTTCGCCTGAGGCCGGTAGGGCACCCAGGTCATATCCTGAGGCTCGAAATTGTAGCGCACCGGGACGCCGTAATAGCGGAAGATCGGCAAGTAGCCATTCAGGTCTTCGCCCTTGAAGGCGCTGGTGACCACCGTACGGTTCTGCACGCAGACCAGGTCGTTGAACCCGGCCTGGCGCAGGGCCAGGATGGTCCCCTCCAACTGCCAGGGGGTAGTGTTGGCGCTGGGCATCGGGTAATGCCACGAGATGTTGTCCTTGAGGAGGGTGGTTACAGCGGGATCCAGCGCCTGCGCGCCGCCAGCCAGCTCAAACAGGCGGACGTAATCCTGCAAAACAGTTTCGGGGCTTGTACGTAAGACAGCAACAATGGGCTTAGACAGGCTCATGGATTGACGGCGAAGAAGACCTGGTTGCTGATGGCGATGAAAAGAGTGCGGATGGGGCTGACGGCGAAGGCTGTAGCAGGTCCATTGGGGAATTGGGTGATGGGCTGGTACTGGCGCTGAAAGGTCAACTGCAGGCTGAAATGGTAAATGGAGCGATTGTACGCGTCGAGCAGGTAGACGGATGGGTCGGGAGGCGGGGTATACAGGATCTGGGTGAACCCTGCCCCGGGCATCTGCGGTCCATTCTGCCTCCCAGGACGCGGGTCGGCATAGGCCACCTCCTGGCAGCGGGTGGGAGAGACATCCAACGAGCTATAGGTACACAGGGTCTGCTTACCGCTGGCGTGCAACAGGTAAAGGTCGTCTCGGTTGACCGCCAGGGCCATCACATCCTGCATAAATGGCACCTCGTTGCCGAAGAAGAACTGCGGCCGCGTAGAGAAATCCATGCCTCGGTAGATCCATACCCCGTTGGTCTGTGGATCAAGAACGTACAGGTCGCCCGAATCAATGTTGAGGGCAATGGGCTTGCCCCAGTTAGCCTCGGGAGGGGCCAGCGGGATAGCGCGTGGCGACTCACCCGGTGCACACAGGAGCAGATTCCCGTTCCCATCCAACCCTACCACAGTGGCATTGAGGTCGTTGACCCGGGGCAGAACCGCGATGTCGACGATCGGACCGACGATCACCGCCCCGTAAGGTCCCGGCCCACAGTGGAAGTCCGTGTCAATGTCGTAGCCGCGGTTGGTGAACATCGCCCGCGTCACCAGTCCCTGGGACCCATTGAGCAGGTAGAGGTCTTCGATCGTCGCGACCATCCGGGTCACTTTAACCGATTGGGCTAGGCCGCCGCTGATGGCGGGTATAAAGTCCATACGCCTGACCCAGTCCAAGTCGTCGAGGGCCTTGCGCGCCGTCTCACGCAAGGCTTTTGATTCACTGTTCACCTGGTAGAAATCTGCCTTGTCCAGGTCTTTGAGGACCAGCTCCCAGGCGGCGCGCTGCTCCGCCGGATCAGTCTTGAGTGTGGCCTGGTAGGCGTCGCTGGCGGCCTGGTTGAAATAGACCTGCTGTTGTTCGGCCAACCCGCGGCGGACATAGACCATGCCGCCAACAACGGCAATGACCACCGGCACGGCAATGGCGAAGAAGACCATCATGGATGGAGAGATGTTCAACAGGCTTTCGTCCGGTAAGACACGCCGCAGGAGCGTCCCCAGGGCATGGCCTACCTGGCGGAAGGTGTTGCCCAGGGCACGCCCAAAGACGGCCAAAGCTGCCAGCACTGGGATGAAAATGCGTCTGATCAACGGCGGACGCGCCGGCGAGGTTTTGGGCCGCTCACCGAGAGGCGGGGACTTGGTACCCAACCAGCGGCCGCGCGGGCGAGGCTTAGGTTTCTTGGCAGGGGCAGCCGGAGGCGCGGAAACTGGCGCCACTACTGCAGGCTCAGCGATCTCGGAAGGAGCAGGGACGGGAGCCGCAGAAACTGGTGCCTCTAGCGCGGGTTGGGCAGTCTCGGAGGGTGCGGGGACTGATGGCGCCGATACGGGGGTCGTAGAAACTGGCGCCTCTACTGCAGGTTGGGCGGCCTCGGAGGGGGCAGTGACGGAAGGCACTGGAATGGGCTCCCCTACAACAGGTTCGGCGGTTGCGGGAGGTGCAGCAACCGCTGCCCCTGCCACAGGCTTCGGTCGGAGGATGCGCAGCTTACCGCTACCAGCCTGAGTTTGGATAAGCACCGCACTTACGTCTGCCCCCGCTTGTCCAAGCAGGCGGCGGCGTAAGCTCTCTAACCCCTGGCTGTACACGCCCTGCAGGGTCGTCTCGGTCCAGGTGGGGGGTGGCTGCGGGGAGAGCAGCACCAGATCGCCGGGATGTAGCTCAGACTGGAAGTAGCGCACCGTGGTCGTGCGGCTGAGGCCAAGCCCGCGCCCGGCCATCTCGGGCTCGTATAGGTGCTGCACCTCACGCGGGTTGATCAGAAAGGTGTGCACCGGGCCGCAGTGACCGACGAAAAGCAATTCGTCACGCACGACGACAATAGTCAGCATCCCCACCCCCTGGCGACCACTGCTGGTGCCGCGCAGGTTGCGGTCCATCAGGTACTGGTTCAGTAAGTCGGCAATCTTGCGGATGGCAGCCGTTACCGTGCCCGGCGTCTGGTAATAAGTCTGGGCCAGGCGGTTCAGCACCTGGCTGTGCTGCTCGGCTGCCAGAGGCGCATTACCCGCCATGGCGAGATAGAGGACCAGGCGATCGGAGGAGCGCCCGCGCGCCACCCGGCGCGGCGGGGTCACAGCGGACAGCCCAGGCAGGTCGGGGATATCGGAGCCCGCCCGACGGAAGAGAGGGAGGAGGTTGAGATCGAGGGTATTAGCCATTTGTCAGTGATCAGTTGGTTAGTTGAGCAGGTATCAGGCAAACAGGTAATAAGGTCATAAGGGATTTAATGACATTATACTGGTAAAATGCGAGTTGGCAAACTACCCTGCTTTTCACAAATTGCGGAGAAGACATGCAGCTCAAGGTCATACACACGCTACCCGAGATGAACGCGCTGTCAGATGAATGGAACAACCTGTTAATACACAGTGCAAGTCACGTGCCGTTTTTACGCCACGAATACCTTAGCATCTGGTGGCAGACACTGGGAGGCGGCGAATGGCCGCATGGCGAGCTCTATACCGTGACGGCCCGCCAGGAGGACGGGCAACTGGTTGGGATCGCACCCCTGTTTTTTACCGATAACCGTGACGGGGAGCCGGCGCTGATGTTCCTGGGGAGTATTGAAATCTCGGATTACCTGGACGTCATCGCCCCTAAAGAACAATTACCCACCTTCCTCGATGAGCTTTTGGACCACCTGGACAGCCCCCTGGCGCCGGCGTGGCGCGTCCTGGACTGGTACAACCTGCTCGACAGCTCCCCTACCCTGCCAGCCCTGAAAGAGGCCGCCGCGAGCAAAGGCTGGAGCTACACCGAGGAGCCGCTGCAGCACTGTCCTTATATCCCGCTGCCGGGCGATTGGGAGGTCTACCTGGCGGGGGTCGACAAAAAGCAGCGCCACGAGATCCGCCGCAAGATGCGCCGCATCGAAGAGAACGGGCAGCCGGTGCGCTGGTATATCGTCGATGACGAGGCGAAGCTGGACGGCGAGGTCGACGAGTTCTTCCGCCTGATGGAGCAAGACCCTAAAAAGCAGCGCTTCCTGACACCCATCATGCGCGAGCAGATGCGAGCTATGGCGCGGGCATTCTACAAGGCCGGGTGGCTGCAACTGGCCTTCGTCGAGGTCAGCGGTGAGAAGATGGCTGTCTATTTTAATTTCGACTATATGAACCAGGTCTGGGTGTATAACTCAGGGCTGGACTTTAAATACTACGAGTACTCGCCCGGCTGGGTGCTGCTAGCGTATATCCTGCAGTGGGCCAATGAGCAGAAGCGCGAGTGCCTGGACTTCATGCGCGGCGAGGAGGATTATAAGTACCGCTTTGGGGC
>CAZPWU010000210.1:0-5020 GCA_964590325.1 uncultured Anaerolineaceae bacterium
GGGCATTAGAACGGACCGAAACCCTGTCTTTGGCGGATCGCCGGATCGGTGAGCTCTCCGGTGGTGAGCAGCAGCGCGTCTTGCTGGCGCGTGCCCTTGCCCAGCAGACACCGATCATGCTGTTGGATGAGCCAACTGCCCATCTGGACCTCCACCATCAGGCCAGATTGCTCAACCTGGTTCGAGAATTAACTCGTGAGCAGGGGCTGGCAGTGCTGATGGCCTTACACGACCTTAATTTAGTAGCAATATATGCCGACCGTGTGGCTCTCTTGGTCAATGGTCAGCTGAGCGTTTTAGGAACACCAAATGAAGTGCTTACCCCATCCAGGTTGTCAGAAGCTTACCAGATCCAATTGAATGTTGTCCCACACCCCGAGTACGGCACCCCGCTCATCCTACCCGATGGTTTGAGGTTGTAAAATTAACTTCCGATAAAACCCCTCAGCTTGTGCCATCACCTGACTATATTCAGCACGTTCGGCGATCAAACGGACATTCTGAGCGGCAGCACGCGCTCGAAAACTAGGTTGCTCAATCGCGCGCAAGATAGCCTTCGCCATGTCCTCAGGATTGTTCGGATCCACAAGCAGGCCATTCACACCATTTACAATCCACTCCCTCAACGACTCAATATCCCCAACCACCGGGAAACACCCACATGCCATGGCTTCTAATAAGGTATTTGGGGTACCATCATGTGTGCTTGGCGAAACAACCACTTGAGCCTGGCGGAAAAGTTCAGCCATCTTATCTCGCGGTTGTCTGGGAAGGAGTCTGACAGACTCGGCAATCCCTAACTCTTTCAGCCAGCGATCTACTTGTGGTTCACCGGCCATTGCCGGACATAGAAATCGTGTTTGGGGTTGTCGCTCCAGGACAAGAGGGATTGCCTGGAAGAAAATATCGTTACGTACATAAGCGCGCAGCCCTCGCGGATTTATAACAGTAAAGTCTTTCAAAGGCTGTCGTCCTCCGTCCTCAATACCCTCAGGGAAATTCTCAGGTGGGTAAAAAATATCCATTTGTACACCACCCCCTCCAGGAAGGACCATAGCCGGCTTATCCGCAGTATATCCCCAGAAATGGGCCAGACGCTCATCACGATAACAATCCGTATGCAGCAAATCCGCATTGCGTAAAGCCAGCCGAGTGTAATGAGCCATCCAGGGATTCGCCGGAGCATGCAACGTGAAATCGTTCCCCCAGACTGAAAGGACGAATGGAGGTTCACTTGGTTTCATCTCTATGCCTGATAGATGCCGGCCTCTATATCGAACCATCGCCAGAGCAGCCAGCATGCCTTCGTAGGGGATACGAATAGCGTGGATCAGGTCGGGCTGGAGGCGAATTAGCACATTCCACAAACGCTTTGCGGCTGATGGTAGCGTCAAAGGGCCTAACCACTGCCGAGCCATTGTCCTCGTTTCAAGTGGGACAAACCGATAAATCAACCCCCCTTTTCTCTTATCCCTTGTCCCTTTTTCTATGAATTCACCAGCAAGGCTGCTGAAGGCAACTGGCACCACATTCAGCGAAGCCAGTGCCAGCTCAGGTGCACATGGATAACTGGATACCAGATGAACCTCGTGTCCAGTATCCACGAAATGGCGGATCCAGTTAAGGGCAGTAGGCGATCGACCGTCAGCGATAAAAAGGAGTTTCATGGTTAATGATCACATTTTATATGTCTATATGTCCAGTCACACTGCAAAGCGCTTTGATAAAAACATCCACCATCGCTTCCAGGTTGACCTCCTCCACGACAAGACGGTAGGATTCTACTCCCATGCGGCGTAAGTGTTCAACATCCGAAAGAGCATCACTAAGGACCTCTACCAAAGCTGTTAAATCGCCTGGAGGTATTCGCCAACCATTATTTTGACGGACCAGGTCGTCTTGTGTTCCGTCCCCCTCTGCAACGATGACTGGCAATCCGTAAGCCATAGCCTGCTGAACTGCCAATCCACCTGTGCCTGGGAGCACAAATAGGTCGGCACCAGTAAAGTAAGGTTCCAGGTCAGAGCCAGTACGAGAGCCTGGGAACTCCGCGGAAGGATAAAGAGACTTCGCCAGATCCTGTAAAGACTCCCGTTCCGGTCCGTCTCCAACAATCCACAAACTTGGGCGCAGGATTTGGGGGAGTAAGGAGCAGGCTCGCAGCAGGAGATCAATCCGTTTCCGGGCTTGTAAACGCCCCACAAAGAGGACTGTTAAGCTACCCTTTTTATCTGGAGGTCGCTTCGGTGGTGGTTCTGTTGGGCGATGAGCTGCAGCATTCAATGCTACGAAGGTACGCCCAGGAGGCAAACCTATCGACTGGTATTCCTGCGCGCCCCGTCGGCTGTATGCGATGAAACCATCGAGGGAGGTTAAGAAGCGATTACGCTGAGCTTTACGCCAGGCTGCCATCAGCCCACTGATAGGTGGGGTACCTAGCCCCCACCCGATGACGAGGCGATTGCGCCGATGCATCCATTCCACAGCAGCCTGTGTACTCTTGTAACGTGGATTGGCCTCTACTATTAAAATATCCGGCTGCCAATCATTAAGCCATTTCAATAGACCTCCCTGCCAACATATGTAAAATGGGGAGCCAATGTCAAAAAAATGATGGTTCCGTCCTCGGGCATAGTGGGCGACCCGTAACTGGTCAGTCGTCGTTATAGATTCATCTATACGAGGTGACCCCGCAAATATACTCAATCCTCCCTCACAATTAGCAGCCAGCACATCAAAGAATGATGCCCGATAGGTTGGCAGCACACGCTGCTGAAGACCTACACGTCCAGGAAAAGTTCGCTGGGGCCTCATACGTCAAAAACAATCCTTGTCTCCAAGCCACGCGGTGTGTGTCGGATAACCAGGTTGTGGTAAGTCACGGCCTTTATTTCTTTCGACATCGCAATCAATGGTGCACCGAAGAGCTCAGCATGCAGGGTATCGCCCTCGATCTTCAGATGGAAAGTATCGAATCCCAGTCCTTC
This sequence comes from uncultured Anaerolineaceae bacterium, assembly GCA_964590325.1. GTDB lineage: Bacteria > Chloroflexota > Anaerolineae > Anaerolineales > UBA4823 > CAZPWU01. The sequence goes on from CAZPWU010000210.1 coordinate 2,988, forward strand.
CTGCTCGCCCAGGTAAAGAAGTTCGCCCAGGAAGGACACTAACAGGCTTTCAGGATCAGGCGATGAGAGTGCGATCGTACGGGTTATGCGTGAAACCGGGTGCAGACGGACACCTGCCAAAGTATACATGCCTAGTGCTGCCTGTTCTAAAATGCCAGGCAGATTGGGAGCCCACACTTCGAGCTCCCAATCAGCTGTATGTTCAATCTCACGGAAACCTGCCGAATTTAAATCCATCTTAATGAGTATACCGGATTTTTAGTTGGGTGGGGGATTACTGTCTTGCCCAATTATCTCATCTCCCCTTATAATAGCATGATACAAGTCTTAAAAAAATGAGCCTGTTGCAAACCACCCTTAACCAAATCGAAACTCGCCTCCAGACCCTGATCGAGGGTAGTGCTGCGCTCCTGTTTCCGGGTCGTCTTAACCCCCAAAGGATGTTAGCTCAACGCTTGGTTTCTGCCATGAATGCCGGCATTCGAACAGGACCGGATGGCAGCCTGCTCGGGCCTAATTTATACATGTTATCCGTGAACCCAGCCCTGGCCCAATTTTTGCAAGATAACCATGCACTAGTGGAGGAGCTGGCTTTGTTTATTTATGAAAGTGGGACAGAGTCTGGGCTGCATTTCCCCTCTAATCCCATCGTCAAGATCGTTGCAGATCCTGCGATCGACACGCAAGATATTCAGATCGCAGGGCAGGTGAGCCTAGTTAATCCAAGTAAAACATCATCCCTGACACTGCCCCCAGAGGAGAGCATTGATAACACCATCCCGAAAGCTTTTTTGATCGTGAATGGGTCGCAAACCTTTCCTCTCATCGGATCAACGGTAAATATCGGTCGACGTGAAGACAACCATCTGATTATTGAAGACCTGCGGGTTTCTCGCTCCCATGCACAACTACGCGCCATCCGGGGTCGGTATATGATTTTTGATCTGAATTCAACGGGAGGTACATTCGTTAACGGAAAACGAGTAACCCAGAGTATGCTTTATCCTGGGGATGTCATTTCACTGGCTGGTGTCCCGCTAATATACGGCCAGGAGACATCAGTTGTGGGTGATACTCAGGAATTGTTGCCACCCCAAGACTTGAAAGATAACGACAAAGCCTGATGAGCGGTATTGTGCTCCTTATCCTGCGCTTTCTATTGGTGGTCAGCCTGTATGCCTTCTTGGGATGGGCGTTATTTACGATCTGGCGTGACTTACAACATCAGAGCGAGTTGCTGGCTGCATTGCAACCGCCACCTGTTACACTGCAGGTCGTGGATAATGTCACATCCTTTCACTTCACGATCCCCGAAGTCATCATCGGACGTGATCCCGCCTGTGATTGTCTTCTCGAAGATCAGACAGTGTCGATCAAACACACCCGGTTATCTTATCACCAAAACCAGTGGTGGGTAGAAGACTTGAACTCTACAAACGGCACCTTCCTCAACCAGGAACCCATCGACTCACCGGTTGTGATTACTAACGGAGACCAATTACGTTGCGGGCAGGTGCTATTGACGATATCGATGGGAGAACGTTTCTCAAGGTAGACTGGTGCACATGTTATGAAGTAAAGCCAACCAATTAAAAAATGGAGGAATATATGGAGGCAAATCCTGCTCTAGCTGTGATCGGTGGTTCTGGATTATATGCAATGCCAGGTTTAACCGAGGCACAAGAATACAACCCGACCACACCGTTTGGTAAAACAAGTGCACCTATCGTGGTCGGTACACTGGAGGGTAAACGAGTAGCATTTCTCGCTCGCCATGGCATCGGTCATCACATATCTCCAAGTGAAGTAAATTACCGTGCTAATATCTATGCCTTAAAATCATTAGGGGTGGAACGAATTATTAGTATCAGTGCCTGCGGCTCACTGCGCGAAGATTATGCACCTGGGGAGATTGTCATCCCTGACCAAATTTTCGACTTCACCCGTAATCGTAAACGAACCTTCTTCGCGGAGGGCATTGTAGCTCATATCAGCGTTGCTGATCCTTTCTGCACTGGTCTATCCACACAGCT
>CAZPWU010000211.1:0-5019 GCA_964590325.1 uncultured Anaerolineaceae bacterium
CTTTGGGCTCTTTTCGCTTATGGACAGGCAGGATTGGCATTAGTCTCCGAGGAGACAACCCTGGCTGAAGGGGTACGCGTCAGCCATCCGTTGAGGGGTAACCTGTTGCTGCAGACTGTGGAAGCATGCGGGGGCTTGTTTGTCGCTGTTAACGAAGAGGACATCCTCCCCGGTCGCGATGAATTAACCCACCGAGGGTTATATGTTGAGCCGACCTCTGCTCTCGTCTGGAATGGATTGAAACAGGTGATTACAAAAGTGCCGGAACCGATCGTGGTGTTGCTGACGGGAAACGGTTTAAAAAGTGATCGGTAATATAGAATAGTAATCAGTTACCGGTGAACAGTGATCAGTTTACTGAACATTGAGTATTACCTCAGAGGATAATTGCATGATAGAGAGAGTGGTCATTACTGGGATGGGTACAGTTAGTCCTTTAGGTCTTACCGTACAGGAGACCTGGCGTAATATCGTCAATGGCATATCAGGGGTGGGGCCAATCTCCCTGTTCGACGCCTCGGAACTTGCAGTGAAAATGGCCTGCGAAGTCAAGAATTTTAATCCCGAAAATTATCTATCTTTCAAGGAAGTCCGTCGTCGCGACCGATATGAACAGTTTGCCACGGCTGCTGCACAGGAAGCTATACGACAGGCTGGCCTCGAGGTTAACGAGGCAAACGCTGGACGGATAGGCGTTTTCGTCTCCTCAGCTATCGGTGGGATTGGATCGTTGATGAATGGTCTTGAATCTTTACGGCTTGATGGTCCGCGGCGCATCAGCCCTTTCGTGATCCCGATGTACTTAACCGACGGTGCAGCCGGGATGGTCGCTATCGACAATGGCTGTAAAGGACCAACTTTCTCGATTGTGTCAGCTTGCGCCTCGGGAGGGGACGCCATCGGCATGGCGTGGACGATGATCCGTGCTGGGATTATTGATGCCGCAATAGCCGGTGCCAGCGATGCGACCCTTACGGCATTCTGCGTAGCCGCCTTTGACCGGCTGGGAGCTTTATCCCGCCGGAGCAGTGATTACTCGATGACTCCACAGCCATTCGATCGTAACCGTGACGGGCTGGTTATCGGGGAGGGGGCTGCGATTATGGTATTGGAGCGTGAGAGTCAGGCCCGGGCGCGCGGGGCAGAGATTCTCTCTGAATTAGCAGGTTACGCTGCAACGGAAGATGCTTACCATATCACTGCCCCCTCTGAAGATGGCGCGGGTGGTGCACAGGCTATGCGCTTGGCAATGCAGACCGCGGCTATCAATCACGATGAAGTCGACTATATCAATGCACACGGCACTGCCACAGCCTTGAACGATTTGTCGGAGACACGGGCGATCAAGTCCGCTTTTGGAGATTTAGCTTATAATATCCCAGTATCGTCAACCAAGTCCATGACAGGGCATATGATGGGAGCGACAGGGACACTTGAAGCCATCGTCTGTGTAAATGTCATACGCGAGCACATCCTGCCACCGACCATTCATTACCAGACCCCTGACCCACTTTGTGACCTGGACTACATCCCTAACCAGGCGCGCGAAAAACCAGTGCGGGTGGCGATGAGCAATGCCTTCGGTTTTGGTGGGCATAATTCGGTTCTTGTGGTGAGGGCTTACAAAAAAGAGTTTTAAGGCTGCAGGTTTGAGTGTTTAAGGTATAAAACTTTCAACCTTCAAACCTGTAACCTTCAACGACTATCGGAACTGATGGATCGTCAGATACTCAACTCCGCCGTGGGTGTCTGACGTTCCCTGGGTTCCGGGGAGGCAAAGATGGAAATTCAGGGAAACCTGGTGGAAGTATCTCCCCAGGAAATAGGCCAACATTTGGGTCTCGTGTTCAACGACTATTACTTGCTCACCAGGGCACTCACCCATCGTTCCTACATGAACGAGCATGCCGAGGCGCTGGAGAACAATGAGCGCCTAGAATTCCTGGGCGATGCCGTCCTGGATTTCCTGGTCGGTGCCTGGTTGTATAACCGCTTCCCAGAAATGACTGAAGGGGCTCTTACGCGCCTTCGGGCAGCCCTGGTCGGGAACCAGCAGTTGGCCGAATTTGCGCGTCAGATTGGGCTGAGTATATATATGCGCCTCGGGCGTGGTGAAGACGAAAGCGGGGGGCGCGATAGGTCTGCGCTGTTGGGATCAACTTTTGAAGCCTTGGTTGGGGCCTTATTTCTAGACCAGGGTATCCCGAGCGTTCGCAATTATGTCGAACCCATGTTGGAGAATGCAATCCGCCAGATCATGGCTGACCATGAAGAGCACGATCCGAAGAGCCTTCTGCAGGAATGGGCGCAATCTCAAGGCTATGGCCCGCCATCCTACCAAACAATCTCAACGAGTGGACCGGACCACGATAAAATATTCGAGGTGGTCGTTATCATCAACAGCTTGATCTATGGTCACGGTCATGGAAACAGCAAACGGTCAGCCGCTATGGCAGCAGCCAAATCTGCGCTAGACGGCTTGGGACTATCATCGCTGTCTATGGGTAAAGATTTCTAATATTCTCCAATGAATTATGCCTTCACACCTGAAATCACTTGAACTTCACGGTTATAAGACATTCGCCTCCTCTACGACGTTTGAATTTTCTGACACGATCACGGCGATCGTAGGTCCGAACGGCTCCGGGAAGTCGAACATCGCCGATGCTATCCGTTGGGTCTTGGGTGAACAGTCCTATAGCCTGCTGCGCGGGAAGAAGACTGAAGACATGATATTCTCGGGCTCAGAACAGCGTTCCCGCGCCGGAATGGCATCTGCTACCATCGTCTTCGATAACAGCGATAACTGGCTACCTATTGATTTCAGTGAGGTAGCTATCACTCGCCGGGCTTACCGCGATGGTGAAAATGAATACCTTCTCAATAGACAGAGAGTGCGGCTGCGGGATGTCTCAGAGCTGTTAGCACAATCGGGATTGGCTGAACGCACCTACACCATCATCAGCCAGGGATTGGTGGATGCAGCTCTGGCCTTGAAAGCCGAGGAGCGCCGTCGCCTCTTCGAAGAAGCTGCCGGGATCGGGCTGTATCGTTCACGTCGGGAGGAATCTCTCAAGCGTTTGGATACAACCCGGCATAACCTGGAACGGGTGCAGGATATCCTCGCTGAGCTACAACCGCGTCTACGCAGCCTGGAACGTCAAGCGCGGCGTACTCAGGAATATGAGCAGATTAAGGCTGACCTGCGCGTCTTGCTCCGAGAATGGTACGGTTATCACTGGCATCGCAACCAACGTGAGTTAACCGAGGCGCGTGAGGCCGGTCGGGCTCGGGAGGCTTCCCTGGAAAAGGCGCGCCAGGCGCAATCCACTGTTGAAAAAAATATAGCTGTATTACGTGAACGAATCCAGGGATTGAGGGTGCGTCTGAACTCATGGCACCGCCAATCTGCCCAATTCCATAACCATAGGGAGGCAATCAGCCGTGATCTGGCTGTAACGGAGGAGCGTTCTCGTTCCATGACTGAGCAGCGTCAGAATATGATGGATGAGATAGTCCGGTTGGAGGAGGAGATGGCGCTGTATGAAGAACGGTTGAGCAGCTCTACGCAGGAAACTGAAAGGGTGCAAAGTGAGCTGACTGAGGCGCGTGAACAAGTGGATACCGCCAACCGATTGTTACAAACCCGTCAGTCTGAACAATTAGCTGTAGAATCTGGTCTCAAAGCCTTACGCCAGACTCTCTCGACACAAAACCAGCAGCAAGCACAGGCACAGGCTCACAAATCAGAGATTCAAGCCTGGATCAAACGCCAGGAGGGTCTCTTACAGGAGACACTTCATGCGGCTGCGAATGCCGAGAAGGATTTACAGACTGCCGTCAATCGCCTGCAGAAAGTGGATAAAGAACTTCATAATGCTGAGTCTAATCGTCGGGCTATCGAAGAGGCCCTGAAGACTCATCAACAGCGCTTATCTGAGACAGAGAGCGCCCATAAAAAAGCTTTACAGATACTTACTGCCCATGAAGCTGAGGCTGCTCGATATCGTGCTCAACTTGATGTTTTAGAACAAGCCGAGAATGCACTGGTAGGTTACGCCAGTGGGACCCGGGTACTGCTCCAGGCTGCTCACCAATCCCGAATCAGTGGGGTGCGCGGTGCCTTAAGCAGTGTTTTAGAGGTCCCCGCTGAATTGGAGACGGCTATCACCGCCGCGCTGGGTGAATATGTCGATGCCGTTATCCTGGAAGACGGAACCGGCCTGGATGAAGCGTTGGACCTGCTGGAAGCGGGAGCCTCTCGGGGTGTCTTACTGCCCCTCGAGGACTTAGTACCTAATCCCCCGCTGATTTCTAACCAGACCAAAGGTGATCCTGCGAGCGACCTGCTGGGTGTTGCGGCCCGTCTGGTCAGCGCGCCTGCGGAGCTGCGCTCAGCAGTGGACCTGCTGCTTGGACAGGTGCTGGTTGTGCGCGACAAGGATGCAGCCCGGCGCGTTTTAGCAGGTCAGGCAATTGGCACGCGCGTGGTGACCCTGCATGGCGAGGTGTTCCATGCCAGCGGACAGATCCTGGTAGGGTCAGAAGCGAAGACGAGTCCGCTCGGTCGCCCACGCCAGCGTCGGGAATTCCAGGTAAATCTAGAGGAGGTCGAACATAAGGCTGTTGGTCAGGGGGTCAATGTTCAGGACCTGGATGCAGAGATATCTAAACTGCGTATTGAGGAAGAGAAGCTGCATCTGGATGTTGACCGTGCCCTGGATTCTGAAAGGGAAACCCAGGCTACGCAAAGACAGGAGGGGTTAGCCGAAGAAAAAGCCCGTCGTCAGTTGCAATGGCTGAATGAGCAGCGGGTTCGCATTGAGGAGGAGATCAGCCGAGGGAAAGTTGAAGCTGTTCAGATAGCTACTGTAATGACTGAGCTCGAAAAAGAGATAGTCGTAGCCCAGTCCCAACTGCGTGAACAGAATATTGTCTTGAACACTCTTTCGTTGGATGAATATCAAGACCAGTTATCGCATTGGAATACGCGTGCCGCTGTTGCCGAGCGTGCCACAG
>CAZPWU010000212.1:0-4988 GCA_964590325.1 uncultured Anaerolineaceae bacterium
GGGCTGCCCGAACAGCCCGACACCTGGATTGAGGTCGATCCGGATGCACATTGGGAGATCCACGCCGATCACACTTTCACCCGCTGTGGTTGGACGCCATTCGAGGGCTGGTCGGTATACGGCCGCCTGCAGAAAGTCGTGTTACGTGGTCAAGAGGTCTTCCGAGGTGGAGAAGTACTCGCTGAAACGGGGTATGGAAAGAATATTCGAGAATAGAGAGTTGTAAGTAAATAACAATTCTCAATCAATAACTAGGAGAAGTTATATGTCCACCTATATCCCTCCCATCCGTGTTGATAATCCCCACCTGCCCTTCGGCGACCAGCGCAACGCACCCTGGTACGGCAAGGATATCCTCACCGTCAAGCAGTTCACCCGCGCCGACCTCGAATATACCTTTGCTGTAGCTCATGAGATGCGTGAGATGGTAGCGCGTGTCGGGTCGTTTGACCTGTTGAAGGGTAAAATCCTGGTAAACCTGTTCTATGAGCCGTCCACGCGTACCTCGTCCTCGTTCACATCTGCCATGGAGCGCCTGGGCGGCAGCGTGATCCCGATCAACGAGGTCCGCTACTCGTCGGTATCCAAGGGGGAATCCCTGCCGGACACGGTGCGTACACTGGAATGCTACGCCGATGTGATCGTGCTGCGCCACTATGAGATCGGTTCGGCCGCTTTAGCGGCTCAAGTTGCCCGTAAACCGATCATCAACGCCGGTGACGGGGTCGGTGAGCACCCCACCCAGGCTCTGCTCGACCTGTTCACGATCGTTGAGGAGCTTGGGAATGTGGATGGGCTGACCGTGACCATGCTTGGCGACCTGAAGTATGGGCGAACAGTCCATTCCCTGGCGCGCCTGCTTTCGCTGTACCAGGTGCGGATCAATTATGTGTCTCCCGAGATCCTATGCATGCCCAATGAGATCATTGGGGAATTGAAAGAGAAGGGTATCCCGCAGGCTGAATATAAAGCCCTGGAACCCGTCCTGCCTGATACAGATGTGCTGTATGTCACGCGGGTTCAGAAGGAACGCTTCGCAGACGAAAGTGTCTATGAAGGTGTAAGAGGCGCCTATGTGATCACACCCGAGACCCTGGGAATTGCCAAAGACCACATGATTGTGATGCATCCATTGCCGCGCGTAGGTGAGATCAGCATGGAGGTGGACACTGACCCACGCGCTGCTTATTTCCGCCAGATGGAGTACGGCCTGTATGTGCGCATGGCTCTGCTGGCGATGGTGCTCGGTAAAGCTTAAGAGGAAGCAGATGACTGTTTAGAGGGGTATAATATCCTTCTTGACAGGTATTTCGATGCACCGTGGTTTAACGATTATCTCATTCTTCCTATTATTTTCGCTGATCTCGATGCAACCCATATCCACCGCTGAAGCCGCGGGGCTTTCAGCGGGGCTTTCAGCGGGGCTTTCAGCGGGGCTTTCAGCGGGGCTTCAAGCGGGGCATCAAGCGGCACCCCTGGCCCCTCAAAGCGGTGCGGTGCTGTGCCTGCCGGGTATTGACCCAATTGCAACGCCAGATTGCCTTCCATGGGGACCGTCCAGTTATCTTGAGCGCATGGCCGGACTGGGGATAACATTTCCATTACGGTCCGTAGCGGCTAACTCCCGCGATCTGCTGCTGGGCGAAGTGCCTTACCATTATGCAGTGCTTGAAGAGCGGCAGTCGACGCCAGTTTATGCCTCGGTTGATGACGCAATCGCGAATAATCCTCCCCTTACGGTGATCGACGCAGGGCGGCTGCGGTATATTTCCTATGTTGAGTATGTGCAGACTGAGAAGGGTAAGCTTTTCGAGCTTCGTAACGGTGGCTGGGTTCAGGTTGCAAGCCGGGTATCTGTCCCCAGGAGCTTTAAGGGTGGGTTGGTCTTCCAGCACACCCCCGAACCCTCCTTCGGCTGGATTGTCCCATTGAATGATAGCGTTGAAACCCGGCGTTCACCTGGCTTTAAAAACAAAGAATTTACGGGTCATAAGCTGTTGAAATATGATGTGGTTCAAATCTACGCTGTGAAGCAGGTGGAAGACACCGAATGGCTGATGGTCGGTCCGGACGAGTGGGTTGAAGGGACCGCGGTGGGACGAGTGATTATCAATACGACACCGCCTAAGGGTGTAACAGGCGGGCGTTGGATCGAGGTCAACCTTTACGAACAGACGCTCTCTGTCTATGACCAAAACAGCCTGGTGTTCGCCACGCTGATCGCCAGCGGTCTGCCACCTTTTTGGACGCGCCCCGGGGTGTTCCAGGTTTATAAGCGTCTTGAAAGCACCTTGATGAGCGGGACGTTTGAGGTCGACAGGTCTGACTTTTATTACCTGGAAGACGTGCCCTGGACACTTTACTACGATGAAGCGCGCGCTTTACATGGGGCTTATTGGCGTACGGCATTCGGTTTCCCCCAGTCACACGGTTGTGTCAACCTCTCACCTGGCGATGCGCATTGGTTGTATGACTGGGCCAGGGTAGGGGATTGGGTTTACGTCTGGGATCCCTCCGGAAAGACCCCTACCGATCCGTCCTTTTATCAGCAAGGCGGCGCTTAGAGTCCGGCATATGCTTTTCCCTGTCGAAAAAATATTATTCACCCTGGCCGTTATAGCCACACTGTATGCTGCAGGGCGGGCGATTGAGCGGCTGGTGAGGATCATCGGTCGCGGGCACGGAAAGGTGGATTGGAGCATCATACCCAGGCGGCTGATCGAAGTCATCGCCAGGACGGTCACCTTGCAGCCGACCTGGCGCGTGCGCCTGGGACCCAGCCTGTTGCATGCCTTTGTCGCCTGGGGTTTCATGTATTACCTGTTGGTAAACCTGGGGGATGTGCTGCAAGGATTCATTCCCGGTTTTCACTTTCTGGGCACTGGCATTCTCGGCAACCTGTATCACCTGGGAGCTGACCTGCTCAGTGTGGCGGTGCTGGTGGGTATGGTTGCCCTGATCATCCGTCGCTGGGCACTGAAACCTGCTGCTCTTACCACCCGTAAGGATGTCTTGCTGAATCCCAAGGCACGCTCTGGCATCCTGCGCGACTCAGCCATCGTCGCTGGTTTTATCCTTGTCCATGTCGGGTCACGCTTTCTGGGTGGGTCCGTCCGGATAGCAGAGAGTAGCCGCGATGCCTGGCAGCCATTTGGCAACGCCATCGCTGGTCTCTGGTTGAATCTGAGCCCAACTGCCCTGCTGGTCGCTGACCACCTGTTCTTCTGGCTGGCGTTGGGCACGATCCTGGCGTTCATCCCTTATTTCCCTTATTCCAAGCACATCCACCTATTTTTTGCTCCGTTGAACTATCTGCTCAAGCCTGGACGACGTTCAATCGGTGAGCTGAGCAGATTAGACTTTGAAGATGAAACTATCGAACAGTTCGGCGCGACTCACCTGGAAGACCTGGGTTGGGAACAGCTCATGGATTCCTATGCCTGTATCATGTGCTACCGCTGCCAGGAGGTGTGTCCGGCTTATAATACCGGCAAGGTATTGTCACCGGCGGCGATGGAGATCAACAAACGCTACCTTTTGAATGTGGAGGGGAGTCGCATCGCCCGGGGAGAGACCAGCTCACAAACACTGGTCGAATTCGCCATTCCCGAGCAGGCGATCTGGGCGTGTACAGCCTGCGGTGCCTGTATCGACATCTGTCCGGTGAATAACGAGCCGATGCGCGACATCCTGGACATCCGCCGATCGCTGGTACTGATGGAGAGCCAGTTTCCAAGGCAGCTCCAGGCAGCATTCCGTGGGATGGAGCGTATGGTCAACCCCTGGAATGTGTCACCCGCTGAGCGGATGAAATGGGCCGAGGGGTTGGATGTGCCTACCATCGAGGTGAACCCCACACCCGAGATGCTCTGGTGGGTGGGCTGCGCCCCAGCCACTGACCCGCGCGCTCAAAAGACGGCACGCGCTTTCGCCCAAGTCTTGAAGGCTGCCGGGGTAAATTACGCCGTGCTGGGTAAGCAGGAGCAGTGTAACGGGGACTCGGCCCGGCGCGTCGGCAAAGAGGACCTGTTTGAGGGGCTGGCGACTGCCAACGTAGAGATGCTCAACCAGGTGGCTCCAAAGCGTATCGTCACCACCTGCCCCCACTGCCTGCATACTCTGAAGAACGAGTATCCGGCCTTTGGTGGAAATTACCATGTCCTCCACCATACCCAGTTTATTAATGAGTTACTCTTGAATAAAAGGCTGGTACTTAAGGAACCAGGTGGCCAGGTAATCAGGGATCAGGACGTGAAAGACCAGCCTGGGATTCCGCAACCCTTATCACCTGATCCCTTAGCCCTTATCACTTACCACGACCCCTGTTATTTAGGACGTCATAATGGGATAATCAATGAACCTCGCCAAGTGCTGCAACACTCTGTGCTCAGACAGACCCGGGCCAGGTTCGTGGAGCTGCACCGTCATGGTAAGAAATCCTTCTGCTGTGGGGCGGGTGGTGCACAAATGTGGAAGGAAGAGGAACACGGCAGCGAGCGCGTCAGCGCCAACCGCATGCGCGAAGCCATTGCTACCGGGGCTGAGGCACTGGCGGTGGCTTGTCCCTTCTGCATGATCATGCTGACCGATGCCCGCAAGGCCGCTAATGCTGAGCTGCAAGTGCTGGATGTAGCGGAGATCGTGCTGCAGGTTTTGGATATAAAAGGTAATTAAAGGTTAATAATAATGACTAAAGATACCCGCTTTACCCGTCGTGCGTTCCTTAATTATTTATTTACTACCACAGCCGGCCTGGGTCTGGCGCAGTTAGGAACAGCCCAGGCCAGGAAGCAGCAGCAGGGGACGGCCAGTCCCCTTTTCTTACCGCTGGTGATGCAGAGGTCAGGCGAACCTACCCTACGCGGCAGGGTCATCCATATGCATGCCCCCAATGTGACGAACTGGGATTTTAATAGCTCCCTCTATTATGGGCGGACACAGTCTGCGGGTGTGGTGGGGGTGAATCAGAATGTCGTCGATGCGATGGT
>CAZPWU010000213.1:0-4963 GCA_964590325.1 uncultured Anaerolineaceae bacterium
ACAAAAGTCAGCGCTTGAGATACTCTACCTCAAGCGCCTGGCAAGCGCAATTCATCCTTAGGATTTACATTCTGAGTAATTATATATGAAATATACAATTTGGTCAAGGTTTGTAGACTTTATTCATTGTGCCTTGGCGATTCATGTTTTGGCTGACGGAGTGGGATTGTGAAGTAGAAAGCACTCCCCTTTCCTAATTGGCTCTCAACCCAAACATCCCCACCATGTCGTCCGGCTATTGATTTAACAATTGCCAGCCCCAACCCAGAACCATGCTGTTTTCGAGCTTCCTTACGACCTCCTCGGTAGAACTTCTCGAATAAACGTTGTTGGTCAACTGGGGATATCCCAATGCCTGTATCGATAATTTCAAATACCAAACGATCCTGTCGGGTCTGGATACGGACATTTACACTACCCCCATTTTCTGTGTACTTTATAGCATTCTCAACCAGATTTTGTATGGCTTGTTGTAGAAGGGCAGGATCAGCCTCGACCGTAAGGGACATGTTTGTGGGTATGTCAGTTTTGATCTGGATGTGCTTTTGTGACGCTTGGAGTTGTAATGTGCTGATCACTCGCTCAATGACATCTTTCGCTGATACCATCTCCAACTGTAATGCCATACCTGCTTCGATCCGTCCAAGATCAAGCAAGTTATTTACCAGTCGCGACATCGTCTCCACACTCGATAATATCTTACTAATATAGCCGGATTGCTGTTCGTTCAGATTCCCCACCATTTCGAGCATCGTGGCGTAGCCACGCATCAGGGTTAATGGAGAGCGTAAATCATGGCTCACTGTAGCCACAAATTCTGATTTTAGCGAATCCAACTCTTTAAAGTGGGTCACGTCGCGTAAAACGCATACCCGACCTACACTGTGGCTATCTGCCTGTACTTGAGAGGCTGTCGCCAAAAAGACCCTCCCATCCGGCAAGATAATCTCTACTGACTGTCTATCATCTGTCGATGATCGTAATAAACTGACCAATTCCTTATGGGATATTAATTTATCAATAGGCTGCCCCTCGCCAGCTTCTACACCTACGCCGAGAACATGCCAAGCTGCCGGATTCGAGAGCAGGAGTCGGTTATTATGATCGGTAACCAACACCGGGTCTGGTGTGGAAGCCAGTATAGCTGCCAATCGCTGTCGACCAATCTCAGCATTCAAGAAAAGCCGTGTATTCGCCGCTGCCAATGCTGACTGTCCTGCCAACGTCGTCAGAAACCGAACCTCATCTTCTGTGAATTGGTGAGGTGTATCGTATACTAAATACAATGTCCCATAATATGTATTTTCATCACGCAGTGCTAAAGCTATGATCGCTTCGGGTCGTGGTATACCGGGCGTTATGGTCAGCAGACGCACTCGACTAAAATTAGAAAGCATGACCCGGTCTTGCTGCCGAGTTAGCTCCAGAATCTGATTATCCAGGCTAGTATAAGTATCATTCAAGGTACCAGCCCCGAAACGAGATGGCGGAGTAGTATTTCCACCAATCTCGGGAAGTGCAGTTGGATCCATAACCACGCGTACAGCACATGCACCCATTGCCAATGCAGAATCCAGAACAGGTTGCACTGCCTCCTTCATATCCAGGCTTGAGGCTACACCCTGACTGACCAATAACAGGCGTTTTAGTTCATCTAGTCGATCCTTTAAACTCACGCGCATCTGTTCAAAGGCACGGCGAAGCTGGCCTACTTCATCTTCACCAGTAACAGTCAATGCGTGATCGAGTTCACCACTTGTGATGCGGTTGGCCTCCAAGGCCAAATTTCGGAGGGAACCAGTCACAACCTTTACTCCATAACGAAGTAAGATCGCTGCAATAAAGGAAAGAGCGAGGATCATCACTAACAACGGAGCGCCGATATTAAGCGCCATCTGCTGAGCACGCCTGGCAGGCACGGTCAAGACCACAGCCCAAGGATTTCCTAAGGTAGGCTGGTAATACACAAGACGGCGTGTCCCATCAGGTGCAGTATCATGATAGAAAATAGCTCCATCTGCCTTACGCCCCGAGTATGCCTCCATGATCCTGGCACCTGTTGAGTTAAAAAGAATCCTCCCATTATCATCGAGTAACAATCCCTCGCCATCCACCCCGGCGATATTCTTCAGACTGGAAAGGACCGGTTGTGTGAATGGATTGGTAGCCAGGTCACTCTGTCCAATCAATACCCCTTGAACCTGACCATTACTATCGGTAAGAGAAGCGAGAAAGGAAACCTGAGCAGTTGCTTCCCCTTGAGGAGGTCGGTCCGTGTAGTATTGTGCTGCGACACCATTCAAGGCTAATTCAACTCCGGAATTCTCCTCTGATGATAAGGTTATATATCCAGAATTGCTGTTGGGATAACCTGAGATCAGTTGTTTCTGTATATCTAATAATGATATCTGGCGGAAAAACGGTACTGTTTGAAGGTCTTGCTCTAATATATCACGGACCTTATCAGGTGGACTTGTATATAACCGCTGATCTTTAGCAAACGTTTGGATTAAACTCTGACCAGTTTCTAGAAAAAAAGGTACTGTTTCAGATGCCATTTGAGCCGTGCTGGACATACGGTCATAGAGCATCTGTTGAGCCGCATTACCAGCTACGATCCAATCACCGATTAACAATGTCAGAATGAGCACCAACGCCAATGGAGACATACTGACCAACAAACGGATATATAACCTGCGTTCGGCCGGCGTCGGCTTGAGGGTACCGTTATCTCCCCATACTTTTGGATAAAATACTGCTACACCCTCCGCAAACAAACCTGAGATGAGCAACTCACCCCCAACAACCAGCCAGGCTGAAGTCACATGGGTGAGACCGTAATCCAACCGGTTGGCTAATGTCCCCCCAGTCAAAAATAATGTATCGAGTAAATATAATATCGGATAAATAAGGGCTAATAAAAAGGTTGTAATAAGGGGTTGGCGTAAAGCACGATAAAAAAAGGTTCTGTAACGTTGGTGGAGAGCGATCCCTAGCAGTGAAGCCAGGAGAGATATCTCCAGGGGAGTTATTAAATTATGAGTATCCCAAAAGGCTAATAACAAACCCGAAATAAAACCTAAAGTTGCAGCGGAGATTGGTCCCAACAAACCCGCAGCCAGGACCCATGGTAATGCAGAAAAAACGACCAGCGCCGGACCTGGCAAATCGACAGGCTTCCCCGGGGGCGGTAAACCCCCTCCAACTGGAAATCTTAAAACCAAAAACAAGCTGGTCAACGGAATCATTACTATCAAAACAAGTAATATCCCCCACTGGAAACCCCGCCATCTTTTACGATAACTTTGTGATCGGTATAATACTAAGAGGATACCCCCCAACAAGATTAGAAAACCCAACCACCCCACCAACCCTTGGGGTAGATCTAGATAAACTGGATTTGCTAACAGTCCAATCTCAATGGTCATAAATGGATGTTTATCTTATCCGCCTGATAAGATTATAGCACCTACAGCCCCCTTGCCGAAAGCAAATAAGCGTACCTTTTCCAGGTTATAACTAATCTCAGTCGGTTTGGAAAACAAATTTAAACCCACTCTATCGTTTCTAGAGTGATACGCGAGAAATCCGAATAGATCCCACGTCGATTCTCCGGCAGCAATCCTGCCAAGATATACATAGCTTAATCCGTCATCACCCGCAGCTGCTCGCGACTCGACCGCGACAGGTTAGATTTATACCTAAATGGGCGACCAAAGCGAACGATTACGCCCTCCCCACGCCAGCGTGGGGTAAAACGCAACGCGGGATAACCAATCGTGCCATCAATAGCTACCGGCACAACCGGCACACCTGAACGGCTTGCAAGATACGCCACGCCCTCTTTACCTTCTTTTAATTGAGGTCCGCGAGTTCCTTCGGGTGCTACTAGGATGATTTCACGGGATCGTAACACTTCTAATGTCTGCTGTATTGCTCTGCGGTCCACTTCCTCTCGCCGGACCGGTATTACCCCCCAGAGGCGTGGAAAGATCCCAATCACCGGGTAATTGTAAACTTCTACTTTCGCCAGAGGCACAATATTACGCCTTACCACATGCAGGACGACGATGGGATCAACAAAGGCAATGTGGTTGATCATTAATATTGCCGGGCCTTCCTGTGGAACATTATCCAGGCCCTCTACTCGTTCAAGCTTAACCAGGAGATTGAAACCGATGACCCTGATTAAGAAACGCAAAAATCGGCGCCGATATTCAAAACGGGCATGGTCATATCTTCTCACTGATGCCCGCCTCTGTCCTATACTACTAATAGTATTCATATCTGCTTTTTATTGTTTTTGTATACCAATGCCCTAACGCGTTCAAATACCTGCTCGATATTTAAACCATCCGAATTAAGAATCACCGCATCATTGGCTGGTCGCAGGGGGGCCACCTGACGGGTTGAGTCAATTAAATCGCGCTGTTGCATCGATGCGAGGATATCTGAATAAACAGCCTTTTGACCGTAGGCAACCAACTCTTTAAAACGACGATTCGCCCTTTCCTCAACAGAAGCATCCAGGTATATTTTCAGGTCTGCTTCCGGCAGCACGATTGTGCCGATGTCCCGCCCTACCATCACCAGCTTTCCACGAAGCCCAATCTTCCTCTGTTGGATTGATAAAGCTCGTCTTACCGCTGGATATGCTGAAACCACTGACACATTGGCATCCACTTCAGGGCGACGTATCTCCCAGGTTACATCCTTTCCACCAACAAATATATCATAACCGCGCCCATCATTTTTTGAGGGCGGAAGCACATCGATGTCGACCGTTTCGGCCAACCTAGTGATTGCCGCCTCGTCATTAATGTTTACCCCCCTTTGTAATGCTGCTAGCGTAACAGCCCTATACATGACACCGGTATCAAAATATAAATAATTCAAGGTTTCAGCTAACCTTTTCCCAAGAGTCGATTTACCAGAAGCTGCCGGGCCATCAATAGCGATAATC
>CAZPWU010000214.1:0-4942 GCA_964590325.1 uncultured Anaerolineaceae bacterium
GGATGACGCTTTTTTGCCATAGCACGCTCCTAATGGGCGGTCCCGAAGGCTGATACTACTCGTCCAATTGTCCCGGCTTTAGCCCCATCGGTAATGGGGAGGGTTGGCGGCAGGTGCTGGATAGCTCGATGTGGCGGCCTTCGCGAGATGCCTCGTGGATGGCGTGCATGATGTCTAGGACGTGGTAGCACAACTCGCCGCTGGCACGCTGCGACCGGCCCGTGCGCAGGGCGTAGCCCATGTCGGCTACGCCAATGCTGCGGCTGTTCTTTGAGTAACCATGAGTCAGCGGGATTTCGGACCATTCGCCGGCACCCGCCCGGCGCAGGCGCACCGGACCGCCAAACCCGTTCGGATCGGGAACGCTCAACGTCCCCTCGGTGCCGTAGATCTCGATGAGGGGGACGTTTGCCGACCACACATCGAAGCTGGTGACGATGGTTGCGATTGCCCCATTGGCAAAGTCCAACACACCCGCCACGTGGGTGGGTACGTCCACCTTGATTTTGGTGCCGTAGAGCGGCTGGCTGGTGATCGTACGCTCAGGGAAGGTGATGCGCGCTGAGCCGGCCACACGGCGTACAGGGCCCATCAATGATATCAACGCCGTCAGGTAGTAGGGGCCCATGTCGAACATTGGGCCGCCGCCCAATTTGTAGTAGAACTCGGGGGCCGGGTGCCAGCTTTCGTGGCCGTGGCAGAGCATGAAGGCCGTGGCGGCGACCGGTTGGCCGATCCAGCCGTCGTCGATCAGCTTACGGCAGGTCTGCAGACCGCCACCCATGAAGGTGTCGGGCGCACCACCGACGAGCAGCTTCCTGGCGTTGGCCGTGTCCAGCATGCGCCGGGCGTCCTCGCGAGTGATGGCGATGGGTTTCTCGTTATAGATGGACTTGCCTGCCTCGAGAGCCGCCTGACCGACCTCGGCGTGAGCATTGGGGATGGTCAGGTTGAGGACGATGTCAATACTGGGGTCGCCCAGCAGTTCCTGGACGCTGCATGCCCGCGGGATGTGATATTTCTCCGCCTGGGTTTTGGCGCGCTCGAGGATAATATCGGATACCGCGGCGATGTTGAGGATCTCGAAAGTTTGGCCCACCTCGAGGTAAATGCCGCTGATGTTGCCGCAGCCGACCACGCCGACGTTGACCTTGTTGTTAACCATAGGGTAATCTCCTTAAGTGTTTTGTTGGCTCCTAAGACAGGTGGTTATCTTAAAATCGACCTTCCAGGAGCGCCTGCTTCCGTTCTATATAATAAAGGAAGTTCTCTAAAGACACATCCGGTGGTACCGTGTGATCCACGGCAGGGATGAAGCCGCCCTCCTCGATGAGCGGGATGAAGGTGCGCAGATGTTCGTCGATCGCCTTCTTATCCTTCGCCAGCTCACGCTTGTCCACACCGCCCCACAGCCTGAGGGAGCGTCCAAACTTCTGGCGCAGGCGGACCGGGTCCTGGTCTGACGCTCGCTCTAAAGGCCAAAGCACGTCGACCCCTGCGTCCATCATCATCGGCACGACCGGCTCGGGATTGCCATCGGTGTCGATGCCGAAGTAGCGTACGCCGTGCGATTTGCAGAAGTCGACCACCCGCCGCAGCCTTGGGTAAATGAACTCCTGGTAGCTCCTGGGGCTGAGCAGCGGTCCGGATTTGCACGCCAGGTCCTCATTGAGATTGACATACTCCACGGTGGTCTTCTCCAGCACCGGGCGGGCGGCCTCGATCAGGAATTCGGCATGGAATTCCATGATATCGTGCACCAGCTCAGGTTGGTCGTAGAAAGCATATGAGAGGCCCTCGGTTCCCAACAGGTCGCGGGCAACCCAGTAAAAGCCCAAGGTCGTGGCGTTCGGTCCGAAGATGAGGGGATAGCGCCGGTTCCGCCAGCCTTTCACCCTGAACATCCACCAATACGGCTCGTAACGTTCCAGGAAGATACGGAAACGAGGCTTGAGAGCCTGCCAGTCGTCCATGTTCTTTACCGGAAAGCTGATGTAGGTGTCCATGGACATGCGGCCCCCGCGCGTGGTCCCTTCCTTAAGGGCCTTCCGCACCCGGCCCTGGGTATCGCGAAAAGTGATCGTCCGCTCGTCTTCAGCGAGTGTCTCCTCGTCGAAAGGCGGGATCATGCCCCCATTGAAGCGGATGAACTCACGCGGGTCCATGCCCAGGGCTTCTTCACCGGTGAACCAGTCCCAGTGCAAGACGCTCGTATCCAGCCCCTCCTGCACCCAACGGTCGCGTGTCTGCGGCCAGGCACCCAGCTCCCAGTTCGGCACCCGGTCGACGGGTTGGTATTCCATCACAGCCAGAAAGCGCTCAAGATCGGTCATGGATTGTTTTGGCATATTCCCTCTCGTCTTTTTTTTAATCCTGCTGGCAGACCTCGCGCAGGCGCCGCAGGTAATAGGTGTAATTCTCAAACGGAATATCGGGCGGGCAACTGTGGTCGGTGTGCGGGATATACCCGCCTTCGCGGATCAGGGGGAGCACTCGGGCCAGCTCCGCCTCGATCGCCGCCGGGCCGCTCGCCAGGGAGCGCTTATCCACCCCACCCCAGATGCGCAGCTCCTTCCCATACTTACGGCGGACCGCCAGCACATCCATCCCAGACTGGACTTCGAACGGGTAGAGGAAGTTCAGGCCTGCCTCCAGCCAGACCGGGATCAGCGGGTCGATCTGCCCGTCGCTATCCAGGCCGATGTACTTAACGCCCCGGCTTCTCAGATAATCCACCACCTTGCGATACCTGGGCAGCATGTATCTTCGCGCCATGCTGGGAGAAACTAATGGACCGGCTTTATAAGCCATGTCTTCCCAGAAAGCGAAGGCATCGATCTCGATCACGTCCAGGATCTGCGACATTATGGCGATGATGAAGTCCGCATTGGCTTCCATCATCTCCTCCAAAAAGGCCGGGTCATCATAAAATAACGTGCAGAGCTTCTGTACGCCGACCATATTGCGCAGCGGGCCAAAGAACCCACCCCAACGATCGGAGATCACGACCAGAGGTATAGGCTCCGTCCGCCAGCGCCGGAGCTGATCCTGCCAATCAGGTCCGATACGTTGGGCCAGGTCTGG
Source organism: uncultured Anaerolineaceae bacterium (assembly GCA_964590325.1). GTDB lineage: Bacteria > Chloroflexota > Anaerolineae > Anaerolineales > UBA4823 > CAZPWU01. The sequence goes on from CAZPWU010000214.1 coordinate 3,085, forward strand.
CTGCATGCGTTCCGCCCAGAACAGGCGGAATTCTACCCGGTTCTCGACGGGGAACTTCAGGAACTGGGGCATGGAGCTCATGGGGTTGTTTTTCAGCTCCTTCATCAGGATCCCTTCGTGGTTGATGTAGACGATATGGCGGTCGTCTTCGGTCACCACGCGGTATTCAAATGGCGGGCTTGGGAAAAACCAGTGACCAAAGGAGTTCCTGGCGTCGGCGATCCCAGCCGGGTCATTGATCCCAGGCTGGTAGCCCTCCTGTTTCCAGCACTCGATGGTCTCGGGCCATGCTCCCCAGTCCCACAAGGGCGCATGATCAACCGGCTGGTATTCCATGCAGGCGCGAAACCGCTCTAAAGTTGTCATCCTGTCCATGTAGTCTCCTGTTTGGGTTATTCCGGACTGTCCTATAATCCTTCCATGGCCACTTCATACATGGCAACCAGGTTTTCGGCCTTGCAACTGTTATCTGCCTCGGTGGTCGAGCCCATAAAGTACCCGGGATAGACGTCCCGGATCGCCTGCCGGCATACTTCCCTCACTTCATCCGGCGTGCCGTTTGAGAGCAGTTGGCTCATGTCGATCCCACCTGCCAGGAACAGCCTGGGGTACTTCTGGCGCACTTCCTTGAGGTTCATCCCTGCCACCGTCTCGATAGGATTCAACCCATCGATACCGGTGGCGACCAGGTCGTCCAGGACGTCCATCAGGTAGCCGTCGGAATGGAAGAGGCACTTAATGCCATGCTCGTGCCAGCCGTCGTTCAGGCGCTTGAGACGGGGGAAGACCTCTTTACGCAGAAAACGAGGCGAGTAGAGCAGGTGTCCCTTGAAAGCGATGTCGCAGTAAGTGAGCACGACCGGCGATAGCTCGCGGTCGGCAATAGTGTGACAGATGGCAAGGTGATTGGTTGTGATGACTTCCAGGGCTTCGGATATCAGCTCTGGTTCGTCAGCCATGAGATAAGAGAGCAGTTTAAAACCCAGCCGATAGAGAATATCGTCCAAGCCGGTACCATGCTGGACGAGGAGATGGATCGTATCGCCAATATAGGCCACCGTGTTCTCCAGAAAGTCCTGGCGGTAGTGTTCACCATAGGCACGGGGGTCCGCATTGATCTGCCTGGTTTCCGCTTCAATATTAGCCATGAACCTCTGCAGGAACTTCTTCGCCCCGTCTACCTCGTCGAAGGGTCGTTTTTGGATCCAGGCCGTCTTCTCCCAGGCTGATTCGTGGATCACGAATCCGTATTCGTCGGTGTAATCGCGGTCCACCATCGGGCCAAAACCCCAGGAGCGGGTCATGTCCAGGAAGCGGCAGACCGCCCTTCCGGTGATGAGTTGGACCTTCTCGCGGGTGTGAGGGTCGTCCACCAAAGGAGGCAAGGGTTCTCCACTGAAATATTCGATTGCCCTGTCACACAGCAGGATGTCGTAGAGCGGGACGCGGTCCGTCTCCTTGCAGGCCATGGTGCGCAGGACGCGTTCCTTTTTAGTTAGAGTCACTGGCATTCGCCTCCCAGATCGCCTTGATCGTCTCCTCCTGGTTCTGTCCCTCCGGGCAGGCTGCCGAGCGGGTGTTGGCATAGTATTCGTGAATGCCGTCCGCCGGGTCTGCCAGGCCGCGCATTCCCGGCATCTGCACGTAGCCGTTTGGGTCGTGTTCCCTCACCCACCGCCAGGCATACCAGAGCCAGGCGTTGCGCTCTGCCTCGCTCTGATGGGCGAACCAGCAGATCTCATCATAGCCCCAGATCCAAAAACGGTCGCTGATGCCCTGGAGTCCCCCCAGCCAGCCAGCAACGCTCTCCCCACCGTGACCTGAGGAGCCCAAGTTATCGAACTCGACCAGGTAAGGC
>CAZPWU010000215.1:0-4933 GCA_964590325.1 uncultured Anaerolineaceae bacterium
GATTTACCTTGCGAAAATGTCTGTAAAGATCATGGTTTCTATTCAGTCTTCGCAAGGTATAGATGGTGATGGACCAAGAAAAGTTCCCGTTTCAAGGGTTATTATTAGCCTGGAATAATTGGAAAGCTTCATCTGGATCGAAGCTCAATGTGATAAAACTCCCTTTTTCAGGTAGATTGGTTCCCGATGGCAAATCGAATGACAAGCGGGTGCCATTTACCTCAATGACAGCCCGGTATATGCTGCCTCTGAATGACTTATCAATTAAAACACCAGTAACCCGGCAACTGCCCTGTCCATCTATATGAACGACATCGGGTCGAAGCAGGACTATGACTTCACCAACGGTCGGTGCATGGATTGGCAGGGAACCGATCGGGGTCTCGATGATTTGATCTCCTCCTTTCCGATCCGCTTTCCCAGGCAGCAAGTTGTTGAAGCCCAGGAACCGGGCTACAAACAGGGAGGCAGGATGTCGATAAATCTTATAAGGTGTATCGATTTGCTCTACCGTTCCAGCGTTCATTACCACCACCCGGTCAGCCAAAGCGAAAGCCTCTTCTTGGTCATGAGTGACATAGATGGCTGTCTGGTGGATGGTGTGCAGAATCTCATGGAGTTCCCGGCTTAACCGATCGCGTAAATTTCGATCAAGCGATCCAAGCGGTTCATCGAGCATCAATAAGCGGGGATTTGGAGCGAGAGAACGCGCCAGAGCCACGCGCTGCTGTTCACCTCCAGAGAGTGTATTGATGTCGCGGAAATCATATCCAGGTAAACCTACTAATATAAGTATTTCATTGGCCCGGGAATGGATCTCGCGAGTCTCCAGGCCAGACATCCTCAACCCGAATGATACATTATCCAAGACATTCATATGCGGGAAGAGGGCGTAATCTTGAAACATCAAACCAAAACCGCGCCGATGGGGTGGAGTATCTTTTAGGGAAACACCATCCCATTGAACATCCCCGGCGCTAGGAGTCTCTAGCCCTGCAATGATCGCCAGTAATGTAGATTTACCGCATCCGCTGGGACCGAGCACAGCTACAACCTCCCCCTCTGTGACATCAAATGTCACACCGTTGAGAGCGTGCGTTTCACCGAAAGATTTGAATATATCGGCGAGATGCAGACCTCTCATATTAAAATTCTCCGACATCGGCGATCCGCAGGCGTTCAATAGCCAGCATGCCTCCAGCGCAAACCACCATCAAGATGGTGCTCAAGGCTAGTGCCTGGCCCTGGTTTATGTCCCCAGGTTGCGATAAAAAGCGGTAAATAACGATTGGCAGGGTGGGATATTCCGGGCGAGCAATCAAGGCTGTTGCACCGAATTCACCCAGCGAGATGGCGAATGCAAAAGTAGCTGCAACAAGGAGTGCACGTCCGATGAGGGGTAAGTCAATGAAATAGAAGACCTGTCCGGGTGCTGCACCCATGACTGCAGCAGCCTGGCGAAGCCGCGGTCGGATGCTGCGCAGAGAGGGGGTTAAACTACGCACCACGAAAGGAAATGCTACCAGGGTATGTGCCAGAGGTATTAACAGGATGGAAGTGCGTAAATTGAGCGGGGGATGTCCAAGTGCGACGATAAAACCCAGTCCAAGCGTCACTGCTGAGGTGCCCAATGGAAGCATAAGCAGGGGATCCAAGAACCGGTTTATCAGCGAAGTGGAGTCTCGCGCCAGAGCCCACGCAGCCGGCACTCCGAGCGTTAGTGCCAGTATGACAGTAGCTACTGCATAACCCAGGGAAATGCCGATGGCTGTCAGGGGTGGGGTGTAAAACAATGACTCACGCCTGTTTACTGAAAGCTCTTTATAGTAATCCAGTGTCAAACCTGTTATAGATAATCCTTGCTCTCCACGGACGGTTTCCAGGCCGGTAACCGAGCGCAGTGCGAGTGCTGCGAGCGGCGTAGTTAACAGCCCGAGTAAGATGATCATAATACCTCCTGCCATCAACCGGCTGCGCCAGGTCAGTAGCTTATGATGGGTGTAGGATTCGGGTCGCAGCGATATTGGGCGAGAGAGGTGTACCGCAAGGCGAGAGTAAACGATTGTTAGAAGTAGTGTACTACCTAATTGAAGGATCGATAGTGCCGCCGCAAGGGGGAGGTTGAACAGACTGACAGTCTGGTAATAAATTTCGACCTCCAACGTTGCAAACCGCGGCCCACCGAGCACCAGGATTACACCAAAAGACGTAAAGTCAAAAATAAATACTAATAAGGCTGCAGTTGCAATTGCCGGCATAAGCAAGGGGAGGATGATCCGATACAGGGTTTGCCAGCGATTAGCTCCTAAAACCTGGGCAGCCTGTCCAAGGCGTGGGTCCAGATGGGACCAGAAATCACCGACCACGCGTAGGATAATCGTGGTGTTGTAAAAAATATGCGCTATCAGAATGGCTGTCAGCGAATTTATAAACTGTATTGGCGGTGTGGGCAAGTGGAAAACAGATATCAGGGCGAGGTTGATCCACCCATGCGGTCCGAGTAAGGCATTAAAGGCGGCTGCGACAACCATAGTCGGCATGACGAATGGGATGCTGGTCAGAACCTTTAAAAGGGATTTGCCTCGAAAATCGTATCGTGCCAGCAGGTAAGCTCCGGGGATGCCCACCAACAAAGTCAGTAGGGTAGATAATGTGGCCTGCCAGATGGTAAACCATAGGATACCTCTCTCGGTAGGTGAAGTGATAGCTTCTAGTAATGGAGCTGCCCACTGCCCTTTACTACGAGCAAAGCTCATCTGCAGTATGCTACCTAATGGATAAAAATAAAAAAGCGCCAGGAAAGCCAGTGGAGCGATCCAGAGGCTAATCATCCGGACCGGTATCCCGGCATGTGCCAGCAGGTCTAAGATACTCGAGGGGTGAGGTCCCTGCCTCTTTGGTTGGTTGGTTGTCAAGGAGGCAGGGGATATGTTTGTATCAGGTTTCAACGTAGGACCGTCTGTGTCCAGGCCTGGATCCATTTCTCTCGGTTGGCGATGATGTCAGCAGGGCTAACATAGGCTGTTTTCTTGGGAATTGCCAGATATTTCTCAAAAGTAGGGTCAAGTTTAGCATTCGGGTTCACTGGGAAAACATACATTTGCAATGGCATATCCTCTTGGAATGTGGTGGAGAGCATAAAGTCCAACCATTTCTCAGCTTGGTCACGATTTTGTGTCCCTTTCAGGATGCCGACGAATTCTACCTGCCTGAAGCAAGTATCATCGGTGACGATTGCAGCAGTAGGTGGCTCACTTAGGGGTGTTTTAGACTCAATTATTTCAAAGGGAGGACTGGATCCATAGGATACCACGATCGGCCGCGTCCCTCCGGAACGGGAGAAGTCGGTGTAATAGGCGGTGTTCCAATCGTTATCCACTCGGACATCGTTTGCCACCAGTTTTTTCCAATAATCCAGATAGCCATTTTCGCTGAAATGTCCGATAGTCGTGAGTAGGAATGCAAGTCCCGGTGATGATGTCGCTGGGTTTTCAACCACGAGCAGGCTCTTATACTCGGGCTTCGTGAGATCTTCCAGCGTTTCAGGTGGCTTGAAACCTTTGTTGGCGAAGTAGGCTTTATCGTAGTTCAAACAGACATCTCCATAATCCACTGGCAAGGCACGATTTTGCGGGTCTAACTTATATTGGTCCGGTATTACAGCCAGTAGTGGGGAGTTATACGGCTCAAAGATCCCTTCATCGAGGGCCCGGCTAAGGAAGGTATTGTCAACGCCGTAAAAGACATCAGCCAACGGGTTATCCTTAGATAGAATTGCTTTATTGAGCGCTGTTCCGACGTCGCCGGCTTTAAGGAATTCAACCTTCACATTGTATTGAGCCTCGAACGCTTTTATCACTCCTTCTGAAGCAGCAAAGGAGTCATGAGTCATCACGGTTAATGTTCGGGATGAGGTTGCAGGTTTGGGTGTTATCGGTTGTGGGATTGATGTCGGTGAGGGCGTTGATTGAGCACACGCTGATAGTATTAAAACCAGTATCGTAAACCGGAGTAATATACGATATCTCATTTCACACCTCCTAACTGTTGGAAATGGTGTTATGGATGATGATGCATAATAAAAGCCCTTTTTTGATAAAGACCGTTGCATTCTCATCCAGTAAAACATTGCTGATGCCACGTGTTGAGCCGAAATAAAGGGTTTCATCCTCAAGAGGATATTCCAACCCTTGGGTTGTAATCCCTTCGGTATCACCGCCTAATGGGATCAATGATACGGTATCCCCTGGCTTGCCATCCAACCTAGTAATCTGGTTGCTGAGGGCTAAAAAAATCTCTTGGGGCCCATCTTCCAGTCGGATCTGCACTCCACGGAAGGCAGCAGAAGCTGGAAGCAGCAAATTAGCCAGGGTCTGATCCCAGCGCGCTCCAAGTGCGCCAAACACCAGGATTACATCTACGCCGCGTTCTACAGCCAGTTGTAAGGCCAGTTCGAGGTCAGTGTAATCTTTCCGTGCCGGATAACGGAAGATGTCTGTACCGGAGGCTTGTAGGTGTTCAAGTATTCCCGCATTTAGCGAGTCTAAATCCCCAACCACGATTGCCGGGGATATGCCAATTGTCTGGCAATGATGTGCACCACCATCAGCCGCGATCACCAGATCACCTGGTTGGATGGCTGCTTGAGCTTCCAACGGGTATTCCAGAATACCATTAGCAAATATGACTGCGCGCAAAAAAAGCCTCCTCCGGACCCGGAGGAGGTGTTGTTCTTGTAGACGTAGGCGATCCCTCCGCCGGTATTACCCGGATCAGGTTCGCGGGTCGAGGGCTTTCGGTCCTCCTCTCAGCCTGGCAACACCAGGCTCCCCGTGCTCAATTTATATAGGTCTCTAGGATTTACCGTGGAAAGGGTTGTATGGGGGTGTGAGTGGGCGTACGCCCGCTCACACCCCCATATACGAGGATCCAC
>CAZPWU010000216.1:0-4909 GCA_964590325.1 uncultured Anaerolineaceae bacterium
AGCATTCAAGCGTGGTGCCGTCATTGCTCTAGTACAAAGGGATCTTACCGATCGCCTGCCTGTGCTCGATATTCGCAGCGGATTGCAACCAGAAGCCATTAATAAAATACAAGGACCTTTTTGTATATGGGTCGAAAATACACTGAAAGCACTCCAACAGGTAGCGCGCTTCTGGCGTCGGAAATTAACCCTGCGTATAGTTGGGATTACCGGTAGCGTCGGTAAGTCAACCACCAAAGAATTGGTTGCTGAAGTACTCAGCCAGCGGTACCGTACCTTAAAAAATGTAGGCAACCTGAACAACGAGATCGGATTACCACTCACCTTGCTCAGCCTAACTGAGGGACACGAACGAGCGGTTTTAGAGATGGGATTTTATGTCCCAGGGGAAATCGCCTTCCTCTGTGACCTGGCTCAGCCTCAAATAGGTGTCATTACAAATGTGAGTGCTGTTCATGCTGAAAGGGCAGGATCTATCGAGGCTATCGCACATGGAAAAGCTGAATTGATACGGGCACTACCACCAGCGCCAGATGGGGTAGCCATATTAAACTATGACGATTCCCTCGTCCGCGAAATGGCCAGCCAAACTAAAGCACGGGTATTTTTTTACGGATTAGATTCTAGGGCAGATCTTTGGGCGGATGACATCGAAAGCCTTGGATTAGAAGGTATCCGTTTCCGCCTGCACTATCGCGGTGAAATCCTCCACTTGCGCGTACCGATGATTGGTCGTCATTCGGTTCATACCGCGTTAAGGGCAGCAGCCGTAGGCCTGGTTGACAACCTGACCTGGCAAGAAATTGTGAATGGGTTGCATACCAGCACAACCCAATTACGTTTGATGATCGTCCATGCAGAAAATGGAGCAATGATATTAGATGACTCCTATAATTCTTCACCTGAATCAACCCTGGCAGCCCTCAACCTGCTGGATGAATTAGAAGGTCGAAAAGTTGCTGTTTTAGGTGACATGCTTGAGCTAGGACCTTACGAGGAGCAAGGACATGTACTCGTTGGGGTGCGCGCATCCGAAGTCGTGAATGAGTTGGTAACAGTCGGTGAACGAGGGCGGATAATCGCAAATGCAGCACTCAAGGCAGGTTTACCGGCCTCCGCCACCAAAGACTTTGCAAACACCCAAGAAGCGATTGAATACCTGCGGGAGCGTTTAAATGATCAGGATGTCGTGCTGGTGAAAGGTTCACATGCAATGCGGATGGACCTGATCGTTGCAGCATTGGAGGCCCGTCAGTGAGACCGACCTCATTAGCGCTCGGTCTGGCCGGACTGAGCTTTATGTTGACCGTGATTTGGGGTACACCGTTATTAAGGGTTCTACGTCATTTTAATGTCGGTAAGGTGATCCGCATTGAAGAACCCCAACAGCATGTTACCAAAACAGGTACCCCTACTATGGGCGGTGTACTGGTTGTCTTACCAGTCCTCCTGATCACCGGCCTACTTAATGCTGTTTCCCTGATAGGCCTGAGCGTATTGGGTCGCTCAGTGCTTCTACCCTTGGGCACCATGGTATGTTTTGCAGTTCTTGGTGGGATAGACGACTGGCAGGGTCTTCGTGGACGCCGCCGTGGCGCAGGGATGAGCATTCGGATGAAGCTGCTGATACAGGCGTGTCTGGCGGTAGTCGTAGCTATCGGTCTTCGTTATGTCCTGGAAGTGCCACAGTTATTTCTACCTGGGAAAATCAGCGTTTTTAACCTGGGTATCTGGTATATACCTATTGCCGCTTTCATAATTGTGGCATCATCGAATGCAGTGAATTTTACGGATGGTCTGGATGGTCTGGCAGGCTTGATTTCAGCAACCGCATTTGCTGCTTATGGTGCTATCGCTCTGATTCAAGGCCAGGTATTCTTGGGTCGTTTTTGCTTCACCCTGATCGGGGCACTATTCGGGTTTTTATGGTTCAATATCCATCCGGCTTTACTCTTTATGGGTGACACCGGCTCTCTCTCATTAGGTGCTTCCCTGGCCGTGGTAGCCCTGATGACCGGCCAATGGATACTTTTACCCTTGATCGCAGTCATCCCAATGAGCGAGGGCCTGAGTGTTTTGCTACAGATCATCTATTTCAAACTAACACATGGGAGACGACTGTTCAGAATGGCACCGCTGCATTATCACTTTGAGCTGCTGGGTTGGAGTGAAACACAAATTGTACAGCGGTTTTGGTTAATCAGCCTGTTGTTTGCCATGTTTGGTGTTGCATTGGCGGTATCTTAAATGATGGTAAAGGTTTCCGATATGAGCGAGTGGAAAGGAAAACGTGCAGTCATCCTCGGCGCTGCCCGGCAGGGAGTAGCTCTGGCGCACTACTTGTCCCAGCATGGGGCACGAGTAGTGCTCAACGACCAGCGTCCGGCTGACCAATTTATATCCGCTCGGGAATCATTAAGTGACCTGCCAGTGACATGGGTTTGTGGCGGACATCCACTCGGGTTATTAGATGAAGCCGATCTGTTATGCGTTTCAGGAGGGATACCACTCTCCTTACCCATGGTTGTTGAGGCAATGAATCGATGTATCCCTCTCTCAAATGACTCGCAGATATTTTTAGAAACCGCTCCATGTCGTGTCCTTGGGATAACCGGTTCGGCAGGTAAAACCACAACGACGACATTGGTAGGGCGCATTGCTCAAATGTCAGAAGATAATAAGGTTGGTGCTGAAAAATTGCATACCCGGGATAGCCTCCCATCAACCATCTACAGGCGGATATGGGTTGGAGGGAATATCGGTTCACCACTCATCTCTGTCTTAGACCAGATGATGCCTGACGACCTGGCAATTATGGAGCTCTCCAGCTTTCAGCTCGAAATTATGACCAAGTCTCCGCAGATTGCCTCTGTGCTAAACGTGACCCCGAATCATCTGGATCGGCATAGCACCATGGAAGCCTACACTGCTGCCAAAACCCGCATCCTCGAATATCAATCATCCGCTGATACAGCAGTTTTAGGGCGGGAAGATCCTGGCGCATGGAGTCTGGTAAAAAAGGTGCGAGGGCAACTGGTTAGTTTCGGAAAAGATAAACCGACCGATGACCAGGCTGGCACATACTTGAATGCCGATTGGATCTGTTTCAGTGACGGACAATCCGTGACCCAGTTGATGCCACAGGATATCATCAGGCTCAGAGGAGAGCACAATTTGTTAAACGTTCTGGCAGCCTGTGCCATCAGTATTGCAACAGGTTTACCAGCAGAAGCCATGCGCTCTGGGGTCGATGGATTTAGCGGGGTACCCCACCGCCTCGAATACGTACGAACGTGGGGTGAAGCGGACTGGTATAACGATTCAATCGCAACCGCTCCTGAGCGTGCTATGGCAGCCATTAATTCATTTGAAGAACCTTTGGTGTTATTGGCCGGAGGGCGTGATAAAAACCTTCCCTGGCAGGATTTTGCACACCTGGTTTGCCAGCGTGTAGATCACCTCATATTATTTGGTGAGGCTGCAGATAAGATAGAACAGACCCTTCAAGACGCTGCACAAGATAATGGTAGAGATGTTACAAAGCAGCGACCTTACACCACAACACACTGTATAGGGCTTAAAGAGGCTGTCCAAGCTGCTGCCAGGATAGTTGAGGCGGGTGATATCGTTCTATTATCACCGGGTGGTACCAGTTTTGATGAATTCCGCGATTTTGAAAATCGCGGGGAGGCTTTTAGACAATGGGTACAGGAACTGTCGTAAACTTTATACGGAGATTAGGCCCATCCGCCCAAGGAGGAGAGGTGCGCGCCGCCTCACGGCGTTCCTTACGCCTGGGAATCGATATCCCTCTACTCCTGGTGACGATCACCCTGATAATCTATGGCGTATTAATGGTGTACTCAGCCAGCTGGGACTTCTCATATGAAGTGACTGGTTCTCATACGGCAGTTTTTAAGCGCCAGCTTATGTTCCTGGTGGTTGGTATCGTCATGGCAGTTTTTTTAACATGGTTTAACTATCACCATTGGCAAAAATTATCCATTATTGCACTGATAACGACCATCATCATGTTGATCGCAGTCCTGCTGATCAGCGACGAACGTCACGGTGCTGTACGCACACTGAGCGCAGGATCAGGTCAGCCTTCGGAACTGGCTAAATTAGTGATCATTATTTATCTGGCTGTGTGGCTCTATGCCAAACGCGATCAGCTAAGCGATATCAGCTTCGGCCTGGTTCCATTGGCAACAATTCTGGGGGTGGTCGGTGGCTTGATTTTCCTGCAACCAGACCTCAGCGCTCTGATAACCATCATTATTTTAGGCGGTCTTATGTTTTTCCTGGCCGGAGGCGATATACGCCAACTGCTCATCCTGGTTGTCATTGGTCTGGTCGTCGGTTGGGCGGTTGTCCAGTTTAACCCGACCGGGGATAGGCGGATGACCAGCTATGTTGCCGGCTTGAAAGATCCCCTCAAAGCTGACTACCAGGTGCAACGCTCATTGGAGGCCTTTGCCAATGGCGGATTACTGGGAGTGGGGATTGGTAATTCGAAAGTGAAATTGACCGGATTACCGGTACCCCATACGGATAGTATTTTTGCAGTCGTAGGAGAGGAGACCGGTTTACTTGGCGCGGCTTTCCTGGTGATCTTATACGGTTTTATTTTATGGCGGGGGCTGTTAATCGCCAAGCGAGCTCCTGATGGTCTGGGGTCAGTATTAGCGGCCGGATTGTGCGTCTGGCTCGCCATGGAGGCATACATCAACATGGCGGTCATGGTTGGGCTGCTGCCATTTGCCGGAAATGCACTACCGTTCATAAGCGTGGGTGGCTCGAACTTAATGGTGTCTCTGGCAGCGATTGGTATTTTATTAAATATCTCGCGGCTATCCGCTAAAAACAAGGAATTAGAAGAGAGGTCTTTCAGTGAGGTTGTTGATCT
>CAZPWU010000217.1:0-4900 GCA_964590325.1 uncultured Anaerolineaceae bacterium
GGCAATGCGCAGGTTCAACCCTTCCCGGGTTTCAGTCTTGCGCTCCTTCAAGCGACGGATGATTTCTTCCTCATCCTGGATGGTCAGGAAGATCAGCAGGGCATCTGGGCAGAGCTTGCGAATGGTCGCCGCCCCCTGGACATCCACGCGCATGATCACGTCTTTTCCGCCGGCTGAGGCCTGACGTACCTGCGCCTTGGGAATACCCTTATAATCATTGTATACAATGGCCGATTCCAACAGCTCGCCCTGTTCAATCATCTCGGCGAACTCATTGTGTGAAACAAAAATATAATCCACCCCGTTAACCTCATTGGGGCGCGGCGGGCGCGTGGTGGCAGTGACGACGAAGTGAAAGGGCAGCTGGCGCTCCTTCATCCGCTGAATAACTGTGTCTTTACCCACCCCCGAAGGTCCAGAGATGACGATCAGCAGGGGTGAATGATTCAGTAGGTTAAAATCGCTTTCAGAGAACATGGAATTCTTCGCTAACAAGTATTATAATTTTTAATGTTACCAGTCCGATAGGAGAATACGTATGCCTGCTTATCAATACCGTTGCCTGAATTGTAAACGCCGTTTTGAAATCTACATGACCTATAGCGAGTACGGACAAAAACATATTACCTGCCCTCACTGCGCCAGCGACCAGGTGCAGCGACGCATCGGGCGCATCCGCTTCGCCCGTTCCGAGGAGAGCCGCCTGGAGAACCTGGCTGATCCCTCAAGTCTGGAAGGCCTGGAGGACGATCCGCGCGCCATGGGAAGGATGATGCGCAAGATGGGCAATGAAATGGGCGAGGATTTAGGTCCTGAGTTCAATGAAGTAATCGACCGCCTGGAGGCTGGCCAAAACCCGGAGGATATAGAAAAGGCCATTCCAGACATGGGAAAAGAGACTGGTGACTTAGGGGGCATGGGGGATGAAGATTTCTAAATATTGCCGGTTTAATGTTCAAGGCTGCTGGTAAACCTTGAATATTCAACGTGGAACCTTCAATCTCTCCATCACCACCTTCCGCAGAGCTTCCTGAACCTGGTCAAACGGCTGCCCGGCGTCTATCACCACCCAACGCTGAGGTTCAGCGGTGGCCATCTGGTGGTATCCCTGACACACCCGTTGGTAAAATGCTAGATCATAGTTATCCAGGCGGTTCCATTCGCCGCCTTTGGCGCGCCTCCTCAGCCCCTCCTCAATATTTACGTCGAAAAAGAAAGTTAAGTCGGGTTTTAGCCCACCCGTAGCGAAAGCGATCAGGGCTTGTAATGGCGCCAGGTCGAGCTGGTAGCCATGCCCCTGGTAGGCTAACGTCGAGTCGGCATAACGGTCGCACAACACCAGGCCGCCGCGTGCCAGGTGCGGGCGGATGACCTGTTCAACCAGTTGGGCGCGCGAAGCCTGTAACAGCAAGATCTCGGTACGTGGCTGCATGTCCGTGTTTTCAAGATTCATGATGACGTCACGGACCTGTTCTCCAACGGGCGTTCCGCCCGGCTCGCGCGTTGTCAGCACGTCATAACCAGCCTGGCGCAAAAAATCAGCCAGTGGTGCAATTTGAGAGGTCTTCCCACTCCCCTCCGGGCCTTCGAAGGTAATAAACATCAGTCTCGGAAGATACGTACCCGCCGGTAAGGTTCCTTACCGTAGGAATGTGAGGTCAGGTTGGCCTGGCGCGCCATTTGGTGCTGCAGGCGGCGGATATAAGCGGTAGTCGGTGGCAGCTCTACCCATCGCTCACCGTTCAGAACCGCTTCAATAGCCGCCTGGGTCTCCTGGAGCACAGGCTCTACCGACCGCTCGTCGACCATCTCGACACTCAGGTTGTACAGGTCGCTGAGAAACTGCTGCATCTGGTTTATGGTATTGGAGCGCAGCACGTAAACTGGCATGCCGCGATGCTCAGCATCTACAACCGGGCGCTGGCGTTTGCGGTAATAGGAACGCAGTGTGACCAGGACATCTGCTTCTCCCACCTCGTCCACCACCACCGCCGGAACGCCCAGCCGTTTAGTAGCCTGGACCAACCGGTTTCGCGCGACACCATAAGGGTAAACGCGCACCGGCTGGAGGCGGGCGCGTTCTTCGCTCTGCGTTTCCTGCGTGGGAGGGTAAACTGGCTTCTCAATCCCTTCACCAGTGATACTCTCTGCCGGAGAGCGAGGGTGCTCCTGGCCGGAGCCATTGGTCTGACGGCGAAGACCCTGCTGGGAGGGCCGCACCCTGACCGATGAAGCTACCTTCTCAATGTGAATTTCCTCGTTCTCGTCGCGGTAGCGCAGTTCAGGCGACAGGGGATAACCTCGCAAAAGTGCATCGACGGCGTCGGCCACGTCGCGATGGACCGCCAGCCGGTCACGGGTCTGGATTTCGATCAGTACGTCAAAGGTGGGAGGCGAGCGCCTCTCCAGGACGGTCTTCTGAGTGCCGCGCCGGCGGGCTTCTTCGTCCGAGAGGGTGACCGACTCGATCCCGCCGACCAGGTCAGAAAGCGTGGGGTTGAGCAGGAGGTTTTCCAACGTATTCCCATGCGCAGTGCCAATGAGCTGCACACCACGCTCAGCGATGGTACGGGCAGCCTCCGCTTCCAGCTCGCGGCCGATCTCGTCGATCACAATCGCCTCAGGATTGTGATTCTCAACCGCTTCGATCATGACCTCGTGCTGTAGGGAGGGTGCGGACACCTGCATCCGGCGGGCGCGTCCCACGGCGGGGTGAGGCACGTCGCCGTCCCCACCGATTTCGTTGGATGTGTCCACAATTACCACACGCTTGCTGTCCGCCAGAATACGGGCGGCCTCACGCAGCATCGTCGTTTTGCCGATGCCGGGGCGCCCCAATAGTAAAAGGCTCTTACCACTTTCTATTAAATCTTTGATGATATCAGTCGTGCCATACACAGCGCGACCGACCCGGCAGGTTAACCCGACTATATGGCCGCGGCGGTTGCGTATGGCCGCGATCCGGTGCAGGGTGCGCTCCATACCAGCGCGGTTATCGTCGTCAAACTCGCCGATCCGCTCGACCACATAGGCAATATCCGCATGGATGACCTCCACCTGACTGAGCACCTGTTCCCCATCCACATAACGAGCCGTGGGGACACGGCCAAGGTCGAGGATCACCTCCAAAAGGTCATCTGAGCGGTCTATAGCAGTCAGTCTTTCCGCAATTGGCGTCGGTAAGACATTAATAAGGGCATCAAGATTATCCGTTATTCTTTTTCCAGTCATCTTATCCTTAAAACTTCCTTTACCCACCCAATGCAGGCTTAGTATCTAACCGGATAAACCTGTGGAAGGGTTACGATTTCTCTATCTGGGCAATGGGCACAGTCGGTTCAGGATGGGTGCCATTCAAGGCGGGTAGCACATAGGATTGGGTCACCCGGTGTGTAATTGCCAGGTGCTTCACCATCACGGCCTGACGAGGACCGGGCTTGGCACCCAGTTCTTCCACTGTCGGTTCCAGCCAGGCTTGATACGAACGGATACACAGGTATACCGGGCGCGACCGTCGGCCCGGCATTTTTTGCAGCAGTTTGACCAGGCGTGCGCCGACATCCTCCGCATCCGGATGGATGATCGGCTGAACCCATATTCCCAGCGGCCCGTGCCTGATCTCGGCATACGCCAACAGGTCATCACCCTGGTAATGGAGCATGCCTCGCAGGTTGTTCTGCGGAGGAGGCTCCGTCTGCTGAACCAGGCCCGGCACCAGGTTATTATACAGGGAGCGAACCCCAATCAAATTACTATCGTTACACGCCCGCCAGGGGGTGGGATGTGCTTCACCAAGTGGTTCGCCAGCCATCTGCCAGATACGCTGGCGAGTATAGATGGCAAAACCGGACTTATGAAGCGCCTCAAACGCCACCTGGTACTCATCGACATCCGCCGAAATATGATAAGCGCCGCGCGCCCCGATCTGAACCGCCATCTGGTCGAGAAGCTCCGACATATCCACGCTCGCGAGGGCTGATTCGGGTGCCAGGAACGAGAGGTGGGCCGATGTTGAACCGGAGGCATGCATCACTTGCCCGATCAACGGTTGTGTGTCGTTTTCATTATCAACACACAGGTACGTAAAGATCCCTATCCCCGGCCCAAGATAAGATAGCAAAGCCCCAGCCGGTATCAGCATCACGCCGCGCGTTAGCACCAGGGTGCTATCAAAAAATAGACCCTGGTGGCGATAACGGTGCAGCGCAGGTAAGTCTCGCCAGTCAAAGGGACGAACGGTCATTTCGGTTCCAAGTTACAGGTTGACAGGTTGAAGGTGGCATGTTTGTTTTTCTAACCTTCCGACTTTTCGACCTTCAAGCCTGCCAGATGGAGAAAGTACCGGTGAAAACGGTCGTCTTCCGTCAGCTCAGGATGGAATGAGGTTGCCAGCAGACACCCCTGTTGGGCAGCCACGATGCGCCCGTCGGATAATATGGCCATTACCTGCGCATCTCCCGTGACTGATTCGATCAAGGGGGCACGGATAAAGACCGCGTGATAAGGTGTCCCACGGGCGTCAACCGATAATAAGGCCGGCACATCCAGGTCAGCCTCAAAACTGGCTACCTGCCGTCCAAAGGCATTCCGCTCTACCATGATATCCATCAGGCTGAGCAGAGGCTGGTGGCGTTTGGCATCTTTAGATAAAAAAATCGCTCCAGCGCATGTGCCCCACATCGCTTTTCGCTGCCCAAATTCACATAGCGGTTCGATCAAGCCGTAATGCACTGCCAGCTTTCCGATGGTTGTCGATTCACCACCGGGGACGATCAATCCATCCAGGCCATCCAATTGGTCCGGCAAACGCACTTCATAAGCCTCAACCCCTAGGCGCCTGAGCATGACGATATGCTCGGCAAAATCTCCTTGTAAGGCTAGAACACCAATTTTCATGCCA
>CAZPWU010000218.1:0-4876 GCA_964590325.1 uncultured Anaerolineaceae bacterium
ACGGTAGCGCCTTCGCCGGGCTGAACGGCAACACCCTCTTCTATAATATTATCGGCGCCATAGCCATGCTCCAGGGTCGCTTTTGGCTGGCGATCCCCACCCTGGCGCTGGCCGGCTCGCTGGTGCGCAAGAAGAAGACTCCCGCCGGAACCGGAACACTGCCCACGCATACCCCGCTGTTCATCCTTTGGCTGATCGCGGTGGTCATCATCGTCGGGGCGCTCAACTTCATACCCGTTCTGGCTCTGGGGCCGATCGTCGAACACTTGATGCTATGGTAATGTGAAAATCAGTGCCAGGTGACTCATGAAATGGGGCACATTTATAGAGTGATATATGACGACTACCAATCTCAGGAAACAAACTGGTTTTCGAAGGGAGCTCTACCAGCACGCGGTGGTAGATGCCTTTATCAAGCTTGACCCGCGCAGGATGGTGCGCAACCCGGTCATGTTCGTGGTGGAGGTCGGCAGCGTGCTGACCACCTTATTGTGGGTCCAGGCCCTGACCGGGCACGGCGAGGCCCCGGCCGGTTTCATCGGAGCAGTTGCTATCTGGTTATGGTTCACCGTCCTGTTCGCAAACTTTTCCGAAGCCGTTGCCGAAGGGCGCGGTAAAGCCCAGGCCGAGGCGCTGCGTAAAACGCGCCAGGAGACTCGGGCGAAGAAGCTGCGCCAGCCCAGCCACGAGGCCAGCTATGAGACCGTGCCATCGACCAGCTTGCGTAAAGACGACGTATTCCTGGTGGAGACCAACGACATCATCCCGGTGGATGGCGAAATTGTGGAAGGCATCGCCTCGGTGGACGAGAGCGCCGTCACCGGCGAGAGTGCCCCGGTGATCCGCGAATCGGGCGGAGACCGCAGCGCTGTGACCGGTGGCACGCGCCTGCTCTCTGACTGGCTGGTCGTGCGCGTCACCGCCAATCCCGGCGAAGGTTTTCTGGACCGCATGATCGGGCTGATCGAAGGCGCCAAACGGCAGAAGACCCCCAACGAGATCGCTCTGAACATCCTGCTGGCGGCCTTCACGATCATCTTTCTAATGGTGTGTACTACCCTGCTGCCCTTCTCGCTCTTCAGCGTGCAAACCGCCGCGAAGGGAACACCCATCACCATCACCGTGCTGGTGGCCTTGTTGGTGTGCCTGATCCCCACCACCATCGGCGGGCTGCTCTCCGCCATCGGTATCGCCGGCATGGACCGCATGATCCAGCGTAACGTGATTGCTCTTTCAGGGAGAGCCGTAGAAGCTGCTGGCGACGTAGACGTGCTGCTGCTGGACAAGACCGGAACGATCACGTTGGGCAACCGCCAGGCCGTAGAGTTCATCCCGGCGGACAAAGTAGATCCCAAAGACCTGGCCGAAGCTGCCCAGCTTTCATCTCTGGCAGACGAGACACCTGAAGGGCGAAGCATTGTCGTGCTGGCCAAGGAGAAATACGGCCTGCGCGGCCGTACCGTGGGGGCTCCGGAGAAGGTCGAGATCCCTGAGGATGGCCCGGCCTCCGACGAAATTGTCGTCACCCAGCCCATGCGCTTCATCCCCTTCAGCGCCCAAACCCGCATGAGCGGGGTTGACATCGATGGCGGTAATCAACGATCGCTCAGCATCCGCAAGGGTGCGCCCGACGCCATGTATGCCCTGATCCAGGAATACAGGAAGCAGATCCCAAATGGGCTGAAAGATTCTGTGGATAGGATTGCCCGCAGCGGTGGGACACCCCTGGTGGTAGCCCGCAACGGTGACGCCCTGGGGACGGTCCATCTCAAAGACATTGTCAAGGGTGGGATCAAAGAGCGCTTTTCCCAATTGCGCAAGATGGGCATTAAGACAGTCATGATCACCGGCGACAACCCGCTGACCGCGGCGGCTATCGCCGCCGAGGCCGGGGTGGACGATTTCCTGGCTCAGGCGACGCCCGAAGCCAAGCTCAAGCTGATCCGCGATTACCAGACCGGCGGCCGGCTGGTCGCCATGACCGGTGACGGCACCAACGACGCACCGGCTTTGGCCCAGTCCGACGTCGCGGTCGCCATGAACACCGGCACGCAACCAGCGCGTGAAGCCGCTAACATGGTAGACCTGGACAGCAACCCCACCAAGCTGATCGAAATCGTAGAGATCGGTAAGCAACTGCTGATGACGCGCGGCGCATTGACCACCTTCAGTATCGCCAACGACGTCTCCAAGTACTTCGCCATCATCCCGGCCGCGTTCGCCTCCACATACCCGCAGCTTGCGGCGCTGAATATCATGCGCCTGGCGACGCCACAGAGCGCCATCCTCTCGGCAGTGATCTTCAACGCCCTGATCATCGTCGCCCTGATCCCTCTGGCGCTGCGGGGTGTGCCTTACCGGGCGGTAGGGGCCGCCCAGCTCCTGCGCGATAACCTGCTCATCTACGGATTGGGTGGGCTGATCGCCCCATTTATTGGGATCAAATTGATCGATATGCTGTTAGTCTTTTTGCACCTGGTATAGCTTACTCTCATAATGTCAAGTCCTTTCTGCTAAAACGGTCGAGAAAAGAGGTTGCTATGAAAAGAATCCACTTATCCATCACACCCGAACTGTATTTCAACTGTCTATTCGCCCTGGTGTCGGTAGCCGTTACCACGGTTCCTCTGGTTTACATCGGACGGGATACGCTTGGCGAAGCCGTCATCGCTTTGCTGTACCTGGTGCCAGTCGGGTGGAGCGCTGCCCGCTGGGGACAGGGGCCAGGAATCGTCGCAGCAGTGGCAGCCGCCCTGACCTTTGACTACTTTTTCATCCCACCATTCTATACCTTCGCGGTTGGCAGGCTGGAGGGCTGGCTTGTATTGGCGATCTTTCTGAGCGTAGCTATCGTGGTGATAAGCCGCATCCAGTCTGGCCTATCAAAAGCGCACGAAAATGAGCGCGAGGCTATCTTTATGTATGAGCTGAGTGCGACCCTCGCCGGCCTGCGCACACAGGAGGCTGTCGTTCACGCTCTGGCAAGGCAGCTCCAGCAAATGTTCCAGTCAGCGCTCGTCGAAGTCTCCATCCAACCGGGAATCCAATCGCCATCGATGTTCGTCAAATTGCCAGTGGATGGCCTGGTAAATGGCAAACCTGACCTAGTGCTGCCAATCCTGGCTTCACCCGGACTGGTAGGCGAGATCTGTTTGTGGCGTGGTAACGGCTGGCTCCCAGCGGAAGATAGCCGCCTGTTGAAAAATTTTGCTACCCAGGCTGCGCTGGCTCTCGAACGTGCGCGGTTGGCTGAGGCCGAGGCCCGTGCCAACGCCGTTGCCAGGGTATGAAGGTTAAATAAAGGTAGATATGCTAAAACAACTCAAACCTGCGGTCGTCTCATTCCTCTTACTCACCGCCATCACAGGCCTCCTCTATCCGATGGCGATTACGGGGGTGGCCCAGATAATCTTTCCCCGCCAGGCTAACGGTAGCCTGATCGTGAAGAATGGTCAGGCGATTGGCTCCGAGCTGATCGGTCAGACGTTCGACGACCCCAAGTATTTCTGGGGGCGCCCGTCAGCGACCTCACCATTCCCGTACAACGCGGCTGCTTCGGGCGGCTCGAACCTGGGACCCACCAACCCGGCCCTGACCGATGCGGTCCAGGCCCGTATTCAAGCCCTCAAAGCCGCCGACCATGGCAACACCCAACCCATCCCGGTCGACCTGGTGACGGCCTCCGGCAGCGGGCTGGACCCGGACATCAGCTGGGCTGCAGCCTTGTATCAAGTGCCGCGTGTCGCTCGCCTGCGCGGCTTGAGTGAAGACCAGGTGCGCACTTTGGTGATGCAGCATATCGAAGGTCGCCTGCTTGGCTTCCTGGGTGAACCGCGCGTCAATGTACTCAAGCTCAATCTGTCGCTGGATGCGATAAAATAGAACCGAAAATATATGACACACGACACACGTCCCAATCCTGACGAGCTGCTGGCCCAGATACAGACAGAGGAAAAACAGCAGAAACGCGGCAAGCTGAAGATCTTTCTGGGCTATGCGGCCGGTGTGGGAAAGACCTTTGCCATGCTCGAGGCCGCGCACCAGCGCAAGGCGGAAGGCGTCGATGTCGTTATCGGTTTAGTAGAGACCCACGGGCGAACAGAGACAGAGAGGATGGCAGCCGACCTCGAGACCATCCCCCGTAAGAAGGTCGAATACCGGGGTATCACTCTGGTCGAGATGGATTTCCAGGCGGTACTGGCACGCAGACCGAAGCTTGTCCTGGTAGATGAGCTTGCCCACACGAATGCGACCGGGTCTTTGCACCCGAAACGCTACCAGGACGTTGAAGAGCTCCTGGAGGCGGGCATCGACGTTTACACCACCTTGAATATCCAACACCTGGAGAGCCTGAACGACGTCGTGACGCAGATCACCGGCATCACCGTCCACGAAACAATCCCCGACCGGGTGATCGACGAGGCGACTGAAATCGAGCTGGTCGACCTGCCTCCAGAAGAGCTTCTGCAGCGCCTGAGGGAGGGCAAAGTCTATGTTCCTGACCAGGCTGCCCGCGCCATCCAAAAATTCTTCCGCACGGGGAACCTGACCGCCCTGCGCGAGCTATCCATGCGTCGGGCCGCCGAGCGCGTGGACGACCAGATGCAGGGCTACATGCAAACACGCGCCATCCCCGGCCCATGGCCGGCGACCGAACGCTTGCTGGTTTGCGTCAGCCCCAGCTCGCTGGGCGAGAGGCTGGTGCGCGCGGCGCGCCGCCTGGCCGATGAGCTCAATGCCGACTGGCTGGCAATGTACGTGGAGACACCCGACCATGTGCGTCTTTCCCAAGAAGAGCGTGACCGGATCGCGCATAACCTGCGACTGGCTGAAGAGTTGGGCGTTTCTTACCGTCAGGGAATCATCGTCACCAGCG
>CAZPWU010000219.1:0-4874 GCA_964590325.1 uncultured Anaerolineaceae bacterium
CGTATGGTTACCGAATTAAGACTTACTACGCTATTTTCTGGATTTTGCGGGTCACGTGGGGGTATACTGAGCAGAACATCCATCCCTTCTATCACCTGTCCAAAAACGCTATGCTTTTTATCGAGCCAGGGTGTCGGGACATGGGTAATAAAAAATTGCGATCCATTTGTGTTAGGTCCGAAATTTGCCATAGATAGTACACCGGGTTTGTCATGACGTAAGCTGGAATGAAATTCATCCGCGGATTTATATCCTGGACCACCTCGGCCAGTTTCGGTTGGATCACCTACCTGAGCCATAAAATTAGCGATAACCCGATGGAAGATGGTGCTATCATAAAATCCTTGCCGAGCCAGGAATACAAAATGGTTAACGGTTTTCGGAACAAGGTTGGCATGGAGTTTAATAACGATATTCCCTTTATCCGTATTTACGGTGGCGATATAGGTTCTTTGGGGATCAATTGTCATTGCAGGAGGTGATGACCACTGCTTTTTTAAATTCGTCATGGAGGGTCCTTTCCGTTAGATATAGGGTTATTCACCATCTTACCCACTGCGCAAGAGCGCTAATATACGAGCAACAACCATATCCATCGCAACGGCATTCAGACCCCCTTCTGGAATAATCACATCCGCATAACGCTTTGACGGTTCGACAAATTCCAAATGCATGGGTCGCACAGTGGAGATATATTGCTGGATAACCGACTCGATCGTCCGACCGCGCTCGGTGATATCCCGTTGCAGGCGTCTGATAAAACGGATATCTGGATCTGTATCTACGAATATTTTTACATCAAATAAATCTCTTAGTGCCGGTTCAGCGAATATCAGGATACCTTCAACCATAATGACAGGAAGAGGGTTTATTCGTATAATATTCGCAGTACGATTGTGGTTTTTAAAATCATATACCGGCAGATCGATGGGCAGGTTTCTCTTAAGCTGTTGGATATGGTTGATTAGTAAGGGGGTATCAAGAGAATCGGGATGGTCAAAATTAATTTGTGACCGTTGGGTCAGGGGAAGATTGCTTAGATCTTGATAATATGCATCGTGTGGAAGGAACGCGATATGCTGAGCGCCAACCCTTTCCAGTATGACGTTTGCAACGGTAGTCTTTCCGGAACCGGTTCCACCCGCAATACCTATGATAATGGGGGTTGAGCGATTGACCATATTGAAATTATACTGGATGCTAAGTCAAAAGGGGGTATGAATCTGGCTATTTAACAAAAACAGCGTCCGAATGGACGCTACGGCTACCAAAGCCACCGAAGGGGATCGAACCCTTGACCTGGCGTTTACGAAACGTCTGCTCTACCAGCTGAGCTACGGTGGCGGCGAGTGGGGATTATACCAGGGTAGATATTAAACAGGCAAGGAAAAGGTATACCATGATCCATAGCGTGCATTGTGATTAATAAACGTTATAATAAATAACCTTCGCGAGGATGATAAAAATTATGAGAGGTGCTAGTTGAATATCGCGATGTTATCTTACCATACTTGCCCCTTGGCGGTGTTGGGTGGAAAAGACACTGGGGGGATGAATGTTTACGTCCGGGAAGTTACCCATCAGCTAGGACGGATGGGTATCCATGTCGATGTGTTTACACGCTCACAAGATGAACATGTCCCACATGTGTTGCATGACCTCGGGTATGGCAATCGTGTAGTCCATGTGCCGGCTGGACCTGAAGTACCGTTACCAAAGAAAGAGCTGACTGCATATTTACCTGAGTTTGTCGCAGGTATAAAAAATTTCGTTCAAAACAAGGGTGCTCATTATGACTTGATCCATAGTCATTACTGGATGTCGGGAGTAGCTGCCCTTGAATTAAAGACAGAATGGAATATCCCGGTTGTGCACATGTTCCATACCCTGGGATTAATGAAAAACCGCGTAGCGCAGTCACCTGAGGAATTGGAAGGGGAATACCGCATCGAAGGTGAACGAAAAGTGCTCAAGAGTGTTGATCGTATTGTGGCGGCCACTCCTGCTGAGCTTGCCCAGCTACAATGGCTATACCAATCCGATGTCAGAAATATCGTCGTCATTCCACCGGGTGTGGACCTGAGCCATTTTTATCCTATCCCCGTAGATGAGGCCAAAGAAGTTATTGATGTACCTGCATCCAGCCATATGTTACTATTCGTTGGACGGATTGAGCCCCTCAAGGGATTGGATGTGCTGATAGAAGCTCTGTCTTTAATACACCAAGAAGGTATTCTCGACACATGCCGTCTTTGCTTATCGGTTATCGGTGGTGATCCTGAAGCCACCAATGAGCAAATGGATTCCGAGATGAAACGACTGCAGACCCTCCGTGAGAAATTTGGATTACAGGATATGATCACCTTCCTCGGTCAGCGGAGCCAGGATACCCTCCCATATTATTATTCGGCAGCAGAAGCAGTCGTTGTACCCTCCCATTATGAATCATTCGGTATGGTCGCCTTGGAGGCCATGGCTTGCGGCACACCGGTGGTTGCTTCGCAGGTTGGCGGTCTGGCATTTCTGGTTCAAGATGGGGAAACAGGGTTTCATGTGCCGGATGGTGATGCACAAGCACTTAGTGAACGTCTAACGGTGCTACTTAAAGACAATAAGCTTCGCCATAAAATGGGCAATAACGCCACTGCTTTTGCGAGCCAATACAGTTGGGATAAGATTAGCAACAGGCTGATTAAGGTATATAAGGATGTCCTAAAATCGGATTGAAATAATGATCGATTTGGGTAGAATCGCGGCAAGTTCACTCTGGATCCTGGGTTGTGCTATTGGATTGGCTACCTTGAGCTATGCCAGTTGGGAGGCGTCACGTGACCATGTAAAAATGCGCCACTACTTGGGACAATCTCTTCTTCGCGGCTTCCTCTATCTGGCAGGGGGATTGATCTGCCTTGGGTTAGCAGCGACTGCTAGTAGCTGGTGGGAAGTGGCTATTTGGCTTGTACTGGGCTTGTTGGTTTTGATCCAGATCGTCGTATTAACGATCAAAAATAAGACATTACGCTAATGTTTTATATCATCGGAACTATTTACAGTTATAAACCGTCTAATTTTTATATGATAAACAATCATAATATTTACCCGTTCGTATAGAAAAACACTTTCCTTAAAAACCTCAACAATATAACTGACCATTCGGAATATCATTGTATTTGAGAGAGAGATAGAATGAAACAGAATATAACTGACTCGACTGATCCTGGCAGGGTGAGAATCCAGGCCAGGTATCCGAATAATAGGCTTGTCTTAAGCAGCCTTGGGTTCCTCGTTGCTCTTATTTTTACTTTAGCAGGCTGTAAGAAACAAACCCCTCTTCCTCCCACTCCGACGGTAACACCGCTTCCCACGGCAACCAGTATGCCCGGGGCTTCAGTACCAATTAATGACAGTGGTTTACCTCTCGCGCCTCAAATTATCGAGCATCGTCCTGGTAATGGTCAAGAGATACCCTTGGATGGGAAGCTTCTGATCACCTTCGACCAACCCATGGATGAGAATAAAACTACAGCAGCCTGGCAGGTATTGGACCCGAAAGGAGAAAGCATCCAAGGTCAGGTCACCTGGCTTACATCAAAGACCTTGCAGTTTTCCCCCTCTAAACTATTGAGCCCTGGTACAACCTATCGAGCGGTTTTAAACACTCAGGCTACAAATGCGGGTGGGGTGAGTCTTCTCGATCCGATAACATTTCAATTCAATACAGTAGGTGAGTTAGAGGTAAGCCAGGTTTTTCCTGCTGATGGCGCTACCGAGGTTGCCAACAACGCTGTAATTACGATTATTTTCAACCGTCCGGTAGCACCTCTGGTGATCGCTGAGCAAAAGACAGCACTTCCGAGTCCAATCTCTATCTCCCCACCCATTTCTGGGCATGGTGACTGGATTAATACTTCGGTGTATGCCTTCCGTCCCGAAAAACCTCTGAGAGGTGGGACGGCTTATACTGTTATTGCTGAGGCTGGTCTGGTCGATGCCGTAGGAGAAACACGCCTCGCTAAAGATTTCGAGTGGAAATTTAATACAATTGCACCCAGCATTAATACTTTCGTGTTATCGGATGGTTATACTAACCCGGAGAACGGCTTCAGCAATGTCCCTCTTTTTGAATTCTTCTTTATAAATTTCAACCAACCAATGGACCGTGGCAGTGTCGAAACCAACCTGTCTCTGACCAGTAAAAATGGCGAATTCGCTCCATTAATCCATACCTGGAACCAGGATTCCACTCAAGTCATCATTACACCGACCCAGCGGTTAGCGCTCAATACAGAATACAACCTTGTACTTAACCAAAATACTCAGGCTGCAGATGGTGGATCCCTTAGTGCTGGGTTGAATTGGAATTTTTATACTGTGCTTCCTCCCGCTATACTGGCAGTCTCGCCGGCTAACGGTACAGTGCAAGATCGTTTTGATGGCATGTTACGGATTGAGTTTGTCTCTCCGATGAGGTTTGATACACTTAAGGATAAGGTGGTTATTACCCCCAAACCCGAAGGTGAGGTTCAATGGACTTACAACGACTGGGATTGGAGCATGAATTATTTCGGGTTGCAGCCCTCGACCAGGTATGAGGTCAAACTATTACCCGGGATGCAGGATATCTACGGGAACCCAATCGACACACAGACGATAGTCCATTTTACAACAGCGGCTCAAGAACCCTGGGCACGCTTGCAGATGCCATATGGCCCATCGATATTCAGGATCGGGGGTCCTCAGCAATTTTACGCTGCCTACATGAATGTAGCGAGTGTAATTTTTAAACTTTACAAGCTTTCCCCAGATACATATATTTCCCTTCTCAATGGAATAAAATCCACATACCAGTATGTCCCTGCGTCTCAAGACCTGGT
>CAZPWU010000220.1:0-4866 GCA_964590325.1 uncultured Anaerolineaceae bacterium
ACTTACGGTTAATGACCAACGATCCATTGACACAAAATATGAGCAACCGCCTGGACTGGATTCACACTCCACCCGTGGGTGGTCCCACTCGCTCCCGGGATAATAGCCTGCGCAGAAAATTTCTGAATGTCACGCCGGTCAAGCGCATACTGCTGGGCTTATACGACCGCATCTTCCGCTGGTACTACGATATCCAATAATCTATTAGAACCCAAGTACAATTACGCTCCTGATTTCCCGGGGAATAAAAATGGATAATTATAAAGATTCATTTGATGCTCTCGCCTGGATACAGCGCCGGATCGAATCCTCGATCGCGGTAAAACAAGCTCTAATTTCCCAACCCATTCTCGAGCAGATCATTCAGGTTGGGACGGTATTGGCGGATAGGCTGAGTAATGGGCACCAACTCTTTATCTTCGGCAATGGTATGAGTGCTGCGGATGCGCAGCATATTGCCACGGAACTGGTATCCAGCTTTTACCTACAGCGCAGGGCTTTGCCGGCCATGGCACTGACGACGAATACATCGGTCTTGACCGCGATTGGGAACGATTATGGTTTCGATAAGGTGTTTATGCGCCAGATCGAGGCATATGGGAAACCTGGGGATGTGGCGATCGGCATCAGCACCAGTGGTCGATCTCGCAATGTCGTCCAGGGGCTAAAAAAAAGTCATGAGCTGGGTCTATATACGGTTGCTCTGACGGGTATGAGCGGTCATGATATGCAGTCCATCGCCGATGTCTGTATTTGTGTGCCATCACAGGACACCCCGCGCATCCAGGAAAGCCATATCCTGATCGGGCACATCTTGTGCGAGTACGTTGAACAAACTCTATTCGGAGTAGAGCATAATAAACCTGGCGAAGGAGAATGATCAATGCAACCTGTTAAAATAGGGAATCGCCTGGTCGGGCCTGGTCAGCCATCCTTTATCGTTGCCGAGGTAGGGATTAACCATAACGGTGACCTGGAAATAGCCAAGAAACTGATCAAGGCGGCGGCTGATTCAGGTTGTGAGGCGGTTAAATTCCAAAAGCGTACGGTCGATGTTGTCTACACTCCTGAAGAGCTTGCCAAGCCGCGTGAGAGCCCTTTTGGAATGAATAATGGCGACCTCAAACGTGGCTTGGAATTCGGATATGACGAATATGTCGAGATAGACCGGTACTGCCGCAGCATTGGCATTATGTGGTTCGCCTCCTGCTGGGATGAAGGGTCCGTTGATTTTATCGCCCAATTTAACCCTATCGTATATAAGATCGCCTCTGCCAGCCTGACCGATGATAATCTGCTGCACTACCACCGCGGCAAGGGTAAGCCGATTATTTTATCGACCGGGATGAGCACCCTGGAAGAGGTCGATCATGCCGTCGAGGTTTTGGGGCGAGAGGACCTGGTGCTCCTGCACTGCACCAGCGCCTACCCCTCCAAGGTTGAAGAGCTGAACCTGCTGGCTATATCCACCATGGCGAGGCGTTACGATATCCCGGTCGGTTACTCAGGTCATGAAGTGGGCCTGTATACTTCGCTTGCAGCCGTCGTTTTAGGGGCCTGCTACCTGGAGAGGCACATCACGCTAGATCGGGCAATGTGGGGGAGTGACCAGGCTGCTTCTGTCGAACCGCAGGGTTTTGTACGGCTGGTGAAAGACATCCGCGCCGTAGAAAAAGCGATGGGCGACGGCATCAAACGCGTCTATGAGAGCGAGCTGCCGATCATGAATAAGCTGCGCCGGGTGAAAAACGGTAGCAATGAATAAAATCGGCATCATGCAGGGTCGGTTATCTCCCCGAATTGGCGACCGCCTGCAAGCTTTTCCATGGTCATCCTGGGAGCAGGAGTTTGAGGCTGCGCGCCAGTGCCAGTTGGACCTGATCGAATGGCTGTTCGATGCCGATAACTACGAGAATAACCCTCTCTGGACAGAAGCTGGCATCCAGAAGGTCAAGCAGCGGGTTGCCAGGAGTGGGGTTCAGGTGCTCACCTGCTGTGCGCATTATTTTATGGTGCATCCTTTCTTCCGAGTCCCCGAAGCCGAGCGCCTGCAGAGCATCGCTGTGCTCAACCGGTTGATCCGATGCGCAGGTCAGTTGGGAATCAAGACCATCCTCATCCCTGTCCTGGAAAGTTCCGAGATCCGCTTGGAGGTAGAGAGGTCTTTATTGATTGAATCCCTCCAAGAGATGTTGGCTCTGGCTGCTGACTGTGGTATTAATCTGGGTTTAGAGACAGAGCTGCCTGCCGTCGAGTACCGTGCCTTAATCGAGCAGGCTGGGCATCCCCGGCTGGGGATTTATTACGATACCGGGAACAACACTGCCCGTGGATACGACATTACCGCTGATGCGGGGTCCCTGGCTCCTCTATTTGTGGGCGTCCATATCAAGGATCGCAAGCGAGGTGGGCCGAATGTTTTATTGGGTAAGGGTGATGCTGACTTTGATGGTTTTTTTAAAATATTGAAGCAGGCCCGTTATACCGGCCCGCTGATCCTGGAGACGACCTTTGGCGACGATCCACTGGAGGCAGCTAAAGCGCACCGGGAATTCGTCCAGGATCATCTTCGTTGATTATGAAAATTTTAATGATCGGGTTGGGTGCGATCGGGCAGCGCCATGTGCGCAACCTGCGAACCCTTTTGGGCTGTCAAGTTGAGCTGATCGCTTACCGAGCTCGCAATCTACCGACGGTCCTGACGGACCGTATGCAGGTCGAACCCGGTAGTGACCTGCACTCGAAATACAACATCCGTCCATTTGACAGGTTGGAGGAGGCTTTAGATCAGAAGCCGGATGTGACCTTTATCTGCAACCCGAGCCGTTTCCACATCTCCACGGCCCTACGTGCTGCCCGAGGTGGCTCCCACCTTTTTATCGAAAAGCCGCTCTCTCATGATCTAGAGGGGGTTGAAGAGCTGACCCGGCTGGTCGAAGAGAAGGGGCTTGTCGCCTATGTGGGGTACCAGATGCGTTTCCACCCCTGCTTGCAGCGTTTGCACGCGTTGCTCTCAGCCGGATCCATCGGTAAGGTGTTGGCTGTGCGCGCTGAGGTGGGAGAGTATTTGCCGAACTGGCACAGCTACGAAGATTACCGGCAGTCCTACGCCGCGCGTCGCGACCTGGGCGGTGGTGCATTGCTGTCTCAAATCCATGAATTCGACTACCTCTACTGGTTTTTCGGGCTGCCGCGGAGGGTCTTTACAGTGGGTGGACATCTGAGCAGCCTGGAGATCGATGTAGAAGATATCGCCAGCACCCTGATGGAGTTTCAGGTGGATGGATATCTTATCCCGGTTCACCTGCAGCAGGATTATGTCCAGCGCCCACCCAGCCGTACCTGCCAGGTCATCGGCGATACGGGTAGAATCCTGGTGGACCTGAACGCCCTCTTGGTGCGTTTGTATGATACCAATGGGCAGGTCGCCGAAGAGACGAGTTTACCCGGCTTCCAGCGCAACCAGCTTTTCTTCGACGAGCTAAGGCACTTCCTGGCCTGCGTGAACGGTGAAGAGCAGCCTCTGGTAGACATACGGGAGGGTGCTCAAAGCCTGCGCATAGCACTGGCGGCAAAAGAGTCGTTGAATACCGGTAAAGTGGTCACATTATGAGTGAAGCATCTCACCGTAAAAAGATCCTGGCCCTGATCCCGGCTCGCGGCGGGTCTAAAAGCATCCCTCGTAAAAACCTGCTCCCGCTGGCAGGTAGGCCATTGATCGCCTATTCGATCGAACAGGCACTGGCTTCACACTGGGTCACCCGCACGATCGTTTCTACAGATGACGAAGAAATCGCTGAAGTAGCCCGTCAATACGGCGCGGAAGTGCCTTTCATGCGCCCGGCTGAGTATGCTCAGGACCTTTCATTGGATCTGGAGGTTTTCCTCCATGCCTTGAGCTGGCTGCGCGACCGGGAGGGCTATACCTGCGAGCTGGTGGTCCACTTACGCCCCACCGGGCCGGTGCGGCGGGTGGCGGTGATTGATGAGGCCATTGAACTGATACTGGCTCATCCAGAAGCAGATGCGCTGCGCTCGGTAAGTATCCCTGTACATACTCCCTATAAGATGTGGCGGATCGGCGAAAACGGCTATCTGGAGCCATTGTTACAGGTGCCGGGTGTATCAGAGCCATATTGCATGCCCCGCCAGAGCTTGCCGGAAGTTTACTGGCAGAATGGATATGTGGATATCATCCGCCCTGCGACGGTCCTGGAACAGGGGCTGATGGCGGGTAAAGTCATCTTGCCCTTTATCACGACTGACCCTATCCTGGAGATTGATTACCGTGACTCCCTGCCGAGGGTGGAGGAGGCATTATTGAAGCTGCGACGCGGCGAGTGGCCTGAGGTCAACGAGGAAAAACGCCATGCGGCATAATTGAAAGAGGTCTGGTACACAACAAACAACATCTCTTATCGGGATAGGCTTTTTGTGAGAGGGTTTCGAGAGAGGCTATGGAGAAAGAAGTTAAAGATTATTTTGATCTGACCGGAAAGGTCGCTATTATAACCGGTGGAGCCGGGCTTCTCGGCCGAAAGCATGCCGAAGCGATCGCCGAGGCGGGCGGGATCCCGGTGATTGCCGATATCAATCCATCTGCCACTGCTCAGGCGAGCTGGGAATTATCCCGGCGTTATCAAGTGGATTGCCTGGGCGTGGTGACCGACGTCACCCAACGCGAGTCAATAGAGGGGCTTTTGAGCCAGGTGTTGGATCACTATAAGAGGGTTGATATCCTGATTAATAACGCAGCCCACAACCCGAAGGTTGAAGCGACAGGTCCCTCGGAGACGGAATGGTCTCGGTTTGAGAACTTTCCGCTGGAGGTTTGGCAACGCGATCTGATGGTGGGTTTAACCGGGG
>CAZPWU010000221.1:0-4864 GCA_964590325.1 uncultured Anaerolineaceae bacterium
TCGCCCATCGATGGTCGACCCATGGCCAGGTTATCCACAACCAGGTATCCGCCAATTTCATGGGAGGAGGTTTCATCCCACATACAGGCCACCAGTCGGGGACCCAGAGTGTCAACCTGAATCCCTAACCTGGTAAGCCTGTCGACATCCAAGGATCCAAATTCAATAAAGCAATGACCTTCTTCTCGTATCAGGCGATTTTCCCAGGTTTGTTCTGGAAGCTGTGCGCGTAGATAGGATTCCATTTGTTTCGGGATCATGAAAAGCCTCCTGTTTGGTGATCAAATCCCCGATGAAGTTTCTGGGCAGCTATAAATGATAATCCATTCTCAGTTAAGGCCCGGGCAGTTTCATTTGCAGCATTAAATTTATCCATAAAGTTCAACAGCAGATGATCCCAATCGCCTGAGGCTATGACCTCTGATTTATCCCGGAAGTAGTCGAGGATATCGGACGGGTGTTGGCGGGTCTGGTCAATTTCGGGGTCACCACCCTCATGCTTGGCTGAGATGTTGGCTACATGATCAGCGAGTTCGACCAGCTCTGCACGACGGTTATAAGGCTGACGGACAATGCTTTTCCAGGTCTCGGTGATATGGTGTTCAAAACGCACGACATCCTCAAATCCCAGAGGCCTCCGGAATTGAGCAGTAATTTCCATACATTCGTTATTGATCGAGTTGCTCCAGTTAAAACCAATTAATGGAGAAGTGCCATCATCGCGTGAGAATAGCTTTGCCCCCAGCAGAGTCCATAGGCCTGCATATGGATTATCGTTGCCCATGAAGACGGATATTTTAAATTCAATATCTACTCCCAAACGATACAGAAGGTATCCGAGTAGGACTGTCCCGGGGTTAATATTAAGCACCTGCCTGACACCATAATTCGTGTAGTAGTACAAGAATTCTTCCAGCCATTTCAAAGCATAATGATTGGGTTCCCCAATCCCTCCGAAGTAACCGGTGATGGTCGCCGGTCCTCCGAGATGGATGTTTGAGCCATCGGTCCCTTTAGTATCCAGCGTTTCGACGTAACTGGCACCGATGATTTGCATGGCAGCCGCGATGGCTGGAAGATCACCATCCATCTCTTGTTCTTTCATTTTCCGTACCTGGATAAAACGGCCGGGCATCAGCATTTTATTCTCAATAGCACTTTTGGCAGCTTCAATAACCCAGGGGAAATATTGAAGGGCGCTAACTTCCAATGTGACCGCATAATCGTCTTTAAACATCATTGAGTCTGCATCTTTGCCCAACACTTTGCGACGATAATCAGCTACGGTTATGAAAGCCCCATGATTCCGTTGTTCTTCAAGCCACTTAAGATCACTCAAATATTCGGGGTTCTTATCTTCGACACATTTAAGCAGCGTCCGGAGCTGCCGGGCTTGCGCAGCTTTGCGGTTGATCTCTTCAGGGGTGCCAAATTTCTCAACAACAGCTAGGAAATCATCGACGAAGCGCATATCAGGGTCAAGTAAAACCGCATTGATATCATCCAGCCTGTCGTAAGGTATTTTCAATAATTGGCGAAGCTTTTCATCCATATCTAGTCTTCCTCCAGCAATTTCATGAGTTCCTCATACTCATCATCCAGCATCCCAAAATAGTTTTCGGGCTGTGGGAATGCCTGAGATGAAACCTCTTTGATATATTCCTTTAGGCCATTCAGGATGATTTCCCCGGCGTTTCCAAATACTTTCGCCATGCGTGGTTTGAACCTTGGGTATAGGCCAAACATATCGTGATAGATCAACAATTGACCATGAGCGTATGGGCCAGAACCCAGGCTCATAATGATGCAGTTCTCCGCTCTTTCGGTGATAATTTTACATAAACGGTCTGGCACCATTTCTAATAAAATAGCAAATGACCCAGCTTGTTCGAGTGCTTTGGCGTTATCGATAATCTTCTTAGCCTGCCGGGCAGCCTTGCCCTGCACTCGAAATCCCCCCAGCGCACTGGCACTCTGAGGGGTCAATCCTAGGTGCCCCATGGCAGGGATACCAGCATCCACGATCCCATGAATGCGGTCAGCCATCTCTACACCGCCCTCCAGCTTAATAGCGTCACAACCCGCCTCTGCCATGAAACGCCCGGCATTACGGATAGCAGTTTCGACGCTTGGTTGATAGCTCATATAAGGCATGTCGCCAATAACAAAGGTGTTGGGTGCCCCGCGCCGGACAGCCTGGGAGTGCCGGATCATATCGTCCATGGTGGCAGGAAGGGTGCTTTCATAACCCAGCATAGTCATCGCCAGGCTATCGCCGACCAGGATCATGTCAATACCAGCCTGCTCCTGAAGATAAGCAGTGGGGTAATCGTAACATGTTAACCAAGTTATCGGTTCTCCCTGTTCAACTTTCTTGAACAGACCCGGCAAGGTTAGTTTCTTCTTGGGTTCAGGCATATAAACCTCCTTTACAGTTATAGTATTAAATAAACAAATTGGTGATCAACAAACATGAACCATAGACCCCATTTTTTCATCATGTTTATTGTACGGCAAAGAGCAGATGACTGCAACTGATCTTAATAAAACGGCTATGTTGGAGATTATGCGCTTCGATATAGCTTCGTTAAAACAAACTCCTCGTGACGCAAAACCTCTGCAGCAGTTAAACGACCGTTGATCGTCCGAGCCATCATATCCATCACGATATCCGCAGCCTGATCAAGCGTCAGTTCCAATCGCAGCATCCTGGTGAGGTCTACATCGATGTGCTCAGCCATGGTCTGTATGGTGAGAGGGTTAGCACATATTTTTATAACAGGCAAGATAGGATTCCAAATGACATTCCCTTGCCCAGTCGTAAAAAAGTGGACAACGGAACCTGCTGCAGCACACAATGTTACCATCTCGGCAGCTGCGCTGGAAGAGTCCATATAATGAAGACCAGACCCGGCTGGAGACTCGGCTGGCTTCAGCACAGACTGGATCGGACTGGTGCCCATCTTTTGTATATTACCAAAAGCTTTTTCTTCGATGGTCGTCAGCCCTCCACGAATGTTACCCTCGGTGGGCTGGGAGCCTAGTAAGTCCACGCCATGCGACAAAATAAAATCCTGGTAATCCTGGAAAACACGCATAAAATCGCTGGCAATTTCGGGGGTCGCACAGTGGGAGGCAATCAACGCCTCCCCGCCGGTGACTTCACTTGTTTCACCGAAAATGGCTGTTGAGCCCGAGGCAATTAACCTGTCTAGAACACGCCCGACTGTCGGGTTTGAGGCCAGCCCGATAGTGGTATCTGATTCTCCGCACTTAGCGCTGACGGTAAGTTCATGTATGCATATTGGCTGCCTGGGTATTTCAGACGCCCACTGGATGTATTCCTTCGCTTTATGTGCAGCCGCTTCGATCGTCTTCAGATCACCGGAGCGTTCAATAGAATATCCAGCTACCGGCTTGCCAGTTGAGGTGATGCCTTGCACGACGCGTTCAGTCCACTTTGGCTCGATACCGATTACTACAACGGCTGCAACATTAGGGTTACTTCCTGTGCCGATCAGAGTTCGGAATGTCAGTTCGAGATCATCACCAAACTGAAGACGACCGTATGGATGCGGAAGAGCTATTGTGTTATTGACCAATGAAGCTGTACCCTCGGATGCAGCATTGGATAAATCATCTACTGGCAAGATCACAACATGATTACGGATGCCAACGCGACCATTTTCACGCCTGAAACCCATCAGGTTAATAGTTGTAGGTTTAGAAATAGAGGCAATAGAATTCATCGAGACCACCTCAGGCTTTTCAGATTGTGGGTGTGAACATGCGCACCTTTGAGGATAGACGCGGTGGTCATTCCAATAGGATACCCGTATTCTAAGACCTGATTACCTTTTGGGATATCATGCATGGCAATTTTATGACCGAGTGGAATATCTTCAACGGTCTTTATCAGACCGATAGATAAGCCATCGAGAGTCACTGCTCCCGCCTCAGTACCTGCCGCTAAATCCACTACGGCTACTCCAACATCATCGGCAGGGTCATGGAGTAAAATCGCGTGTTTCATAGTTATATTCCCCATAAAGCAAGATGCCCCCGATAGCGGGGGCCTCTATTATGGATATAGAAATGCTTACGACCTTTATTATGCTTTAACAATGCATTCGACGGGGCACGAAGCGACACACTGGGGCGAGTCAAAGTGCCCGACACATTCTACGCAGGTCTCTTGATTGATGACGTAAATTGTGTCTCCCTCACTGATGGACTCGGTGGGGCATTCCGGAATACAAGCACCGCATGCAATGCATTCTTCAGTAATCTTCATTGCCATAGTTATTTCTCCTGGTTGGTATTTATAAAATTCTCATTCCTCAATCGCTAAAGGAGAGTATTTTGCCATGATTAGGTTATCATACCGCTGCGTACGGGTCAAATGACAAATATCACAGATTCTGACCAGTTTCGTCATAATTTATCACTATCCCGTTTCAGGTCGCGTGCTCGTTTCACCGTCTTATCTCCATAACGCTCCCGTAGTAAATCAACCGCTTCCTGTAATCGACGGTCTTTTTCGGTACCAACAGCCCAGAGGCTCAATTGTCGGGCGTGAGAGCCTAACCCACTTACACCAACACCCAACAATCGGACGGGCTTTTTTAACTGCCAGGCATGATCTAATAAAAGGCAGGCATTCTGATAGATAACCTTATCCTGGTTGGTAGGTTCATCCAGAGTTATCTGCCTGGTGATGGTCGTGAAATCAGACCAACGTAGTTTTATTTTCACCGTAGTTCCACTGAGACCTGCCTGTCTGAGTCTGCGGCCGACGCTCTCGGATTGTTCGAGCAACGTTCGGTAGAGAATATCACTATCATTCACGTCACGGATGTAGGTT
>CAZPWU010000222.1:0-4840 GCA_964590325.1 uncultured Anaerolineaceae bacterium
ATTGGGGCGCGTGCCAAAGGAGAAGATGGGGAAATCCGGCATCTTGAGCGCGTACTGCGTGTCGCGGCAGTTACCGCCCAGCAGCATGCCGCGGCAGCCATGCGAATAAGCGAGCTGGCAGCTCATCTCGCCGAAGTGGGCCGGCTGCAAGTCGCCGCCGCAGTCGAAGCACAGGATGCTGCCTGGCTCGGATTCGGCCACCGCGCGCATCATCCGCTTCTGCGGGTGACCACCCTCGGCCTCCCAGCGCTTCTCCACCTTGGCTTTTTCCTCGGGGAAGTCCGTCAGGTCCACCTGCGAGTGCAGCTTGATCGGTAGCGCCCGCCCGACGAGCTGCATGCCCTGGCGCAGGGGCTTGAACTGGGTTGAGAAGACTGAGTCTCTCACGCCCACCATGTTGAGGGCATCGGATACCGAACCGCCGTAACCCGCCCGGCGGAAGCGCTCGATCCGTTCGGTGTCCGTGATGTTGAGCTTACGGATTTCATTTGAAGTTTCAGACTGTGACATTAGAGGTATCTCCTTTGGCAATAAGATGTAATGATTTCACCGCGCGGCAGGCGGAGATTATGGATAGAGATTTACGAATTGAGAGTTGAGTGTCGTTACGAGGAACGTACTTTGTGACGAAGCAAGCTCGTTTTTCAACAACCCCAGGGGACTGGAGAACACGGCCTATATTATAGCCGATAGGTCCGCCAAATTGGGTTATTGATAGCCGCTGCGATGCTGCACCCAATTGACATCCGCCCTCAAGGATTATACAATAGGGGCGTTCATCGGCCGCAGGGGGATATGCATCCGGCAGCGGCTTTTTGGGTCATTCTACTCACCTGGTCTTCGATAGGAGGCATTATTAATGGACAACATCATCCTTGAAAACGAAACCCTGCATCTGGAGTTCAACCGCCGCAACGGTAGCCTGGTTAGGGTGACTACCGTGCGGACCGGCTGGCAGATCTTGAACCGACCTTACCTGGGGTTGTCTTTCCGCCTGATGCTGCCTTTACCCGGGCGGCGCGATAACACGGTCTTTGGGGAAAAGCAGGCCGCGCCCTCGATCGATGTTGCTGCGGATGGGCGCAGCGCAACATTTGTCTGGGACGGGGTGACCTCTGAGTACGGCGGCCCCCACGCCGTCCTGCTGACCCAGCAGGTGAGCCTGACCGCCCGGCAGGCCATTTTCACCATGACGGTCGAGAATTACGCCGACTGCACGGTGGAGAATGTCTACTGCCCCTACCTGGGCGATGTGCAGCACCCGCCGGATGAAGAATGGTTCAAGACCTTTATCTACAGCTACGCCACGGCTAATGAATGGCCGCTGTGGCCCACTTACCAGAACCTGCGCGGCTACTTTGGCGTGGATTACCCGACTCAGTTCGGCCCGTGGGTGGCGGCGTCCGGCGCGCCGATGTCACCCTTCTTCCTGCTGCGCGGGGCCAAACAGGGGCTGTATGCAGGGGTATACGCCCCTTCGGCAGAGCTGGTGGTCTGGCATACCGAGCTGCGCCCCGGCTACGGCAGCTCCATCGACAGTCGCGTGCCCGAGGCGCTGAACATCTCCGGCCAGGACGTAGCTACGCGTTTCGCTGCGGTGCACGTGCCTTACGTCCTGCCCGGGGAGAAGCGGACACTGACCCCCATCGCGCTGGAGGCCTTCCAGGGCGGCTGGCAGCAAGGGGTGGATATCTACAAGGCCTGGCGGGATGAGCATTTTACCCGGCCTACCGTCCCGGCCTGGGCGCGCGAGCCGCATGCCTGGCAGCAGGTGCACATCAATTCGCCCGAGGACGAGCTGCGTGTCCCGTTCCGTGGGCTGGTCAAGATCGGCGAGTCGTGTGCCCGCAACGGCGTGAGGGCCATCCAGTTGGTGGGGTGGAACGACGGCGGGCAGGACCAGGGCAACCCCTCGCATAACCCTGACCCGCGCCTGGGCACGTTTGCCGAGTTGAAAGAGGCTATCGCTAAGATCCAGGCCCTGGGGGTGAAGGTGGTGCTGTTCTCCAAGTTCACCTGGGCCGACCGGGCTACGGAGCGTTTCCGCAAAGACCTCGTCCGGCTGGCGATCAAAGACCCCTACGGCGATTACTACCTGCACCCGGGCTACCAATATCAGACCGCTACCCAGCTCCTTGACATCAACACCAAACGCCTGATCCCGATGTGCTTCCTGAGTGAGGACTATTTGCGCGTGTGCGAGGAGGAGTTCCAGAAGACGCTGGACCTTGGGGCGGACGGCATCCTGTTCGATGAGTGCCTGCACCATGGCCCAGCGCTGCTGTGCTTCGATGCGGGTCACGGCCATCGTTACGCCGCGCCGGTCTATGCTAACGATAGGCTCCTCATTCAAAATTTCACCCGCCGCTCGCAGGTAGCTAACCCAGACTTCCTGTACGCCGGTGAAGCCTGTTACGATTGGGAGCTGGACACCTATCACCTGTCTTACCACCGCAGTGAGAGCAAAGAGCATATCCCCCTCTCCCGCTATATGCGTCCCGATGCACTGCTGATGACGGCGGTGACCGGCTTTAACGATCGCAACATGGTCAACCAATGCCTGATGTACCGCTACGTCATCAGTT
The DNA here is from genome assembly GCA_964590325.1 of uncultured Anaerolineaceae bacterium. GTDB lineage: Bacteria > Chloroflexota > Anaerolineae > Anaerolineales > UBA4823 > CAZPWU01. The sequence continues at coordinate 2,586 of CAZPWU010000222.1, forward strand.
ATGAACCTTATAACTTCAAGGGTGCCCTGGAGGATTTCCCGCTCACCGTGGCTTACGGCAGGCAGATGGACGCTCTGCGCAGCGAGCTGTGCGCTTATTTCTGGGACGGCGAGTTCCGCCACGAGGTGGGTGCCAGCGTCAGCCTGGATGGTAAGCCCTACCACCCTTACGCCGTGTTCGTTAACCGCTCCAGCGGTAAAAAGGGCGTGGTCGTCGCCAATTATGACGAGAAGGAGGCTGTGATCGTGCGCGTGGCCTTGGATGATGGTAAGTTGCAACGCTATCGCCTGATCGACGACCCACATTGGCGACTGGCTGAAAGTGGGATTACCCTGCCGCCCTGTTCCGCTGCGGTGGTGATTGAATAGGGTTAGAGGTGTCGTTATATCAGTGGAGATGAGATGAATACACCGAATATAAATTCCCCTCTTGTCTATGTCGGCACGTACACATTCACGGAAGAGCGCGGGCAGCACAGGGCCGAGGGTATCTTTGTCTACCGCTTTGACCGCGCCACCGGCGCGCTCACCCTGCTCAGCACGACCAAAGGGGTGATCAACCCATCCTTCCTGGCGGTTGATCCGCGCCATCGCTATCTCTTCGCAGTCAATGAGGTGAGCGAGTTTGCCGGTCAGCCCGGCGGTGGCGTTTCCGCCTTTGCCATCGATCCTGAGACCGGGGCGCTGGCTGCCCTCAACCAGCAGCCCACCTTTGGGGCTGATCCCTGCTACGTCTGTGTGGACCAGGGTGGTAAATGGCTGCTGGCGGCGAATTACAGCGGCGGAAGCGTGGCGGTTTTCCCCATCGGCGAGGATGGTCACCTGGGACCGGCGACGGAGCTTCAGCAGCACCGCGGCTCCGGCGAAGACCCACACCGGCAGGAGGCTGCCCATGCCCATTCGGTCATCATAGACCCGAGCAACTGCTATGCCCTGGCGGCAGACCTGGGTCTCGACCGCATCATGCTCTACGAGCTGGACAGTGAGAAGGGTAAACTGAAACCGCATGACCCCCCCTGGGTCTCCGTCAGGCCCGGGGCCGGGCCGCGCCACATGGCCTTCCACCCGGGCGGGCGCCATTTATACCTCGCCAACGAGCTTAATTCGACGGTGACGGCCTTTGCATACGACGCATCCTCCGGGAGGCTGCAGGAGATTCACTCCCTCTCGCTGTTACCGGACGATTTTGACGGGAGAAGTTACAGCGCAGATATTCATGTGTCGCCTTCAGGCAGCTATCTCTACGCCTCGAACCGTGGGCATGACAGCCTGGCTATCTTCGCCATCGACCAGGACACCGGCCGGCTCACGGCCCTCGGGCATGCCTCCACCCTAGGTCACACACCGCGCAACTTCGCCATCGACCCTGCCGGGGCCTATCTGCTGGCTGCTAACCAGGACAGCGGCACGGTCGTCACCTTCTGCATCGATCCAAGGACGGGCCAGCTTACGCCGGTTGGGCCGGTGGCTGCAGTTCCATCCCCGGTGTGTGTGCTGTTTGTAGAGTTGTAAAGTTTGTGATGAGGTCATAGGGTGCTCCTGGAGCAGGTGGACTGTAAATATCAAAGGGATGAGCGAGGTATCCCGACCGATACCAATTTACACAAATTCAAGGAGGTCTTATCCAATGGCGGTTAATCTGGAAGTTATCAAACCCAAAAGCGCCGGCTTTTCGGCCAAGCGCCTGGACAGGATTGGTAAGCTCATGCAGGACTACGTGGACCGCAAGGAGCTTGCGGGGATGATCGCCACTGTGGCGCGCTGCGGTAAGACGGTTTACCTGGAAAAGTTCGGCTTTATGGACATCGAGACGCAGAAACCCATGCAGTTCGACACCATCTTCCGCATCGCCTCGATGACCAAGCCCATCACCAGCGTCGCTGCCATGATGCTCTACGAAGAGGGTTATTTCCACCTCAACAGCCCCATCTCCAGGTTCCTGCCGGCCTTCAAAGAAACCAAAGTTTTCGTCAAGCAGACCGATAATGGCCCTGAAATAGCTGAGCTGGAGCGCTCGATCACCTTCCGGCATTTATTCACGCACACCTCCGGGCTGAGTTACGGTTTCAACCCGGACGACCCGATCGATAAGCTGTACATAGAGGCTCGCAAGAAAATGGAAGAGGAGGGTGTCCCGCCGACAATGAAGAATATCGTCGATGGGCTGGCGAAGATGCCGCTGGCTTTCCAGCCCGGCACCCACTGGCGCTATGGCTTCAACATCGATGTGATCGGTCACCTGGTCGAGGTGATCTC
>CAZPWU010000223.1:0-4838 GCA_964590325.1 uncultured Anaerolineaceae bacterium
CTGGAAGTGATGCGCCAGCCGATCGAGGACAAGATCGTCACCATCAGCCGCGCCCTGGTCCTCCTGGCTGTAGTATGTGGCAAATGCCTGCGAGCGGCACTTAAAGCGCACCCTTTAACCCCGGGTTACTTCCTCCAACAACCGCCGGTAGTAGACGTAATTCTCAAAGGTCACGTCCTCACGCACCCGGCCGTCAGCCAGGGGCACATAGCCCCCCTCGGCGACCAGCGGCGGCACCTTCTCCTCGACCTCGCGGCGGATGGCGTCTTTACCGAACCGTAGTGCGTCCAGGTCGATGCCGCCGATAAGGCGCAGGCCGCGGCCGAGATCCCGGCGAATAGCGCCATAATCCATCGCCTCGATATTGACCTCGCACGCCCACAGGCAGTTGAAACCCATCTTCAAGATGCTCGGCACCAGGGCTCGGGCGTTCGCATAGGTGCGCAGGATGACTGTCTGTACACCGTACCGCTTCAAGACCTCCAGCACCGGCTGGTAGCTCGCCAGCACGAATTCTTCGTACATGCGCGGTGAGATCAAGGGTCCGTTGTTGCCCCCGATCGGCTCACTGAACACCGCCGCGTCGATCTCGACCTCCCTCAGCACCCGCTCTGCCAGCAGGGTAGACCGCTCGGCATGGATATCCAGCACCCCGTGCACGAAGGCGGGATCATCCATGACCAGCTCCATCACCTCGTAAAACCGGCTCCAGTCACCCACTCCCATGGATTGGAAAAAGCCGCGGTGCATCATCAGCATCAGCACGTGCTGGCGCGATCTCCAGGATCGGACGCGCTCGGGCCAGTCGTTGGGCCAGCGGATCGGGTCGTCGGGGTCGAGGCTGCGCCGCAGGAGATCCAGCCCCCGCCGCGAGGTCGGCCACCGGGCAGGTTCCGGGTGCGGATATATATCCAGCTCGACCTCCTCGCGATAGTCGGTGTGGAACATCCTTGAGAGATCAGCATCCGGCGGCAGGCCCTGGGAGCGCCAGGCCTCCAACACCTCGTCGCGCAGGCCCTCCTCAAAGTAGGGCACCCGGTCTGGGGTGCCGTAGTTCATCGTTTCTATAAACCTTTGGCGGCTGTTCATTATCAGAGCGGGGAACGATGTTAAAATTATCGGGTCATTCAATTATAAACATAAATAGCGAAACGGGGTTGTTGAGGGTGAGGAGTATCCTTATTGATGGTTGGATGATCAAAGAATATAGGTAAATTAGGTCCCCAAAACCTTGCGGAATTCGGAAATCATCCTTGACGTATCCGAATTACTGAGATAAACTTCATCGCAATCAGGGACAGATTAAAATCTACTTATAAAACCAAGTCATGTTTAATCCCTACTCCTATTATGCGTCCTACTATTACGGTATCCGGGTGACGGTTGCCGTTGGCGACGCTTAAACGGGACGAGGGACCTTACTAAAACCCAGAACGCGAGACCAACGGTCTCGCGTTTTATATTATTTATGGAGAGCATAGATGGCAGTACGTGGCATTCGTGGAGCAACAGTTGTGACCGAAGATCGATCCGAAGTCGTGGGCGCGGCAACCCGGGAGCTGCTCCTGGCGATGATGGAGGCTAACCCAACCCTGCAGGCGGCAGATATTGCCAGCGCTTTTTTCACAGTTACAGGAGATATCCAATCTGCTCATCCGGCCAAAGCAGCACGCGAGCTGGGATGGGATCAGGTTCCCATGCTGTGCGCCCGCGAAATCCCCGTTCCCGGCAGTCTACCGCTGTGCATCCGTGTGCTCCTGCACTGGAACACTGAGCTTCCGCAGCGCGCCGTCCGGCACGTTTACCTGGGTCAGGCAGCCAGCTTACGCCCAGATCTCAGACCGGCCGATACTCAGGCTTTGAATAATGGTACATGTTAAGACCACCACAAGGCCCGACTCTACTTTGATACGTATAAAGCCCTTGGGCGAAATTATGGGTTTCATCATTATTAACGCAAATAGGTAACGTACGAGGAGGTAGTCCCTATGATGATCATCATGTGTACCGAAGCCACGCAAGACGAGATCACCGCCGTTATCGAGCGTGTGGAGAAGAGCGGTTTACGCGCCCACCTGTCTACCGGTGAGGAGCGCACCGTGATCGGGGCGATCGGTGATGGACGACCGGTCATGCCAGACATCTTCATGCAGATGCCCGGAGTGGACCAGGTGTTGCGTATCTCGCGGCCCTACAAGCTGGCTTCACGCGAGTTCCGCCGCGAGAACTCTACCTTTGACCTGGACGGTGTAACTATCGGCGGTCAAGAGGTCGTCATCATCGCCGGCCCGTGCTCGGTGGAAAGCCGCAGCCAGATGCTGGAAGCCGCCCACGCGGTGCGCGAGGCCGGTGCTCATGTCCTGCGCGGGGGCGCCTATAAGCCGCGCATGTCGCCTTATTCTTTCCAAGGACTGGGCGAGGAGGGCCTGATACTGCTGGCTGAAGCAAGAGAAGCCACCGGACTGCCGGTTGTCACCGAGGTCATGTCGATCGAACAGATCCCCCTGGTCATCAAGTACGCCGACGTGCTCCAGATCGGGGCGCGCAATATGCAGAACTTCAACCTGCTACACGCCGCAGGTGAAAGCCAGCACCCCGTCTTGCTCAAGCGCGGCATGTCGGCGACGGTGGAGGAGCTGCTCATGGCAGCCGAGTACATCCTCTCCCACGGCAACCGCCGGGTGATCCTGTGCGAGCGTGGCATCCGCACCTATGAAACCACTACCCGCTATACCACCGACATCAACGCTATCCCCGTGCTCAAAAAGCTTACCCACCTGCACGTCATCCTCGACCCCAGCCATAGCACTGGCATCTGGGAGTACGTCACACCGATCGCGCGGGCGGGTGTCGCCGCAGGTGCCGATGGTCTGATTGTAGAAGTGCACCCCAAGCCTGACGAAGCTCTCTCCGACGGCGGTCAGTCCCTCAAACCCGAACGGTTCGCCGAACTGGTGACCCAGGTGCGGGCGATCGCCGAGGCAGTTGGGCGCTGCGTGGCACCACCATCCTCTTTGAAGGTAACCGGAACACAAGCCACGCAACCCGCTATGGTTGAAACGCACGCATGACCGCACCGGACACCAGCAAGACCGACCTGCTCGCTACCGCACGCGTCGCCATCTTAGGGCTGGGACTGATGGGTGGATCGCTGGCCCTGGCCCTGCGCGGCCAATGTGCCACCCTGCTGGGCGTCGACCCCGACCTGACGACGCTGGCCCTGGCCCGCCAGCTCAATGTTGTCGACCGCACTGCCTCTGAACCTGCTGACCTTCTTCCAGAAGCCAATCTCATCGTCCTGGCTGCCCCGGTGCAGGCCATTATCGACCTGCTGCACGAACTGCCCGCCTTGCACCCGGAGCCAGCGGTCGTACTCGATCTCGGCTCAACCAAGGTGCGGATCACTGAGGCGATGGACAGCCTCCCTGAACGGTTCGACCCGATCGGCGGTCACCCCATGTGTGGCAAAGAGAAATCCTCCCTGGCCTACGCCGATGCACGCATGTTCCAGGGCGCTCCATTCGTTTTTACTCCCTTACCTCGCACATCCCCCCGGGCATATGCCCTGACCGAGCAGCTTGCCTGTACCATTGGTGCCCGTCCGATCTGGCTCGACCCTGCCACACACGACCGCTGGACGGCGGCTACCAGCCACTTCCCCTACCTGCTGTCGAATGCCCTGGCCTTCATCACCCCATCGGAAGTATCCCCTATGGTTGGGCCCGGCTTCCGCAGCACCTCCCGCCTGGCTGCCAGCTCTCTCACAATGATGATGGATATCCTCACTACCAACCGCGAGAATGTCCTGGCTACATTGAGCTGCTTCCGTGAACACCTGGATCTCCTGGCTGATCTCTTAACCCGCGGCGACTTTACCACCCTGGAGGAGCTCCTGAGCCTGGGTACAGAACGCCAGAAGGAGCTGACCGGAGACGTCGGACCAGGAGGCCAGCCGTGAACTTGATCGTCTCCCCGGGCCATCCGCTGCACGGCTATGTCGCCCTACCAGGCGATAAGTCGCTCTCGCACCGCGCAGCATTGCTGGCAGCCCTGGCGGAAGGCGAGAGCCGCATCGAGAACTTCCTGGTCTCAGGCGTAACGCAGGCTATGCTGAAGGCGCTGACAGAGCTGGATGTACCCTGGAAGCTGGACGGGACGACGCTCACCGTTCAGGGATGCGGATTAAACAGGTTGCGCCCCCCCAAGGAAGCACTGGACTGCGGCAACTCAGCTACCACCATCCGCCTGCTGGCTGGAGCGCTGGCGGCTGCCGGCCTCCCCGCCGTGCTGGATGGCTCCCCCGGGCTGCGCCGCCGCCCCATGGGACGCATCGTTGAACCGCTACAGGCCATGGGCGTGCCCATCGAGCCCTCAGACGGGGGCACTGCACCACTGAAGCTGACCTCGCGCCCACCGGCGCAGCCTTTACACCCTATCGACTACACCCTGCCCGTCGCCAGTGCCCAGGTTAAATCTTGCCTGCTCTTAGCGGCCCTGGCTGCTGATGGCCCGATGGCACTACGTGAACCCGGCCCATCGCGCGACCACACCGAACGGATGCTGCGGTCGATGGGAGTTTCTATAACCAGTAAGCAGTTGTCGGTGGACAATAGTAGGGCTGAGAATCCTGGCAATACCTTATATATCACGCGGATCGTACCACCGCGTGAGGGTGCCCTGAGACCACTGCGCCTCACCTTGCCCGGCGACATCTCATCGGCAGCGTTCCTGATCGTCGCCGCCCTGGTCACACCTGGCTCAGAGATCACCCTCAGGGATGTAGGCCTCAACCCCTTCCGCACCGGCCTGCTGGACGCTCTCAGGGCTATGGGTGCAGA
>CAZPWU010000224.1:0-4829 GCA_964590325.1 uncultured Anaerolineaceae bacterium
TGGGACCAAATAAAGATTGACGGTTTATAACATCAGCAGCGGATAATCCGGTTTTTACGTTAACCTCCATTAGAGTGATGACCTGATCTCCAGTTAGGTAATGCCAGGAAATTGATTGATTAATTGTTATTGGATTTATTTTCATTACAAAGGTGGAAAAAGGCTACCAGATCAGCTGGGTTAGCCGTTGCGACCGATTTCAGTATATTGCCTAATATAGTCCATAAGATGGTTCGACATACTCTTGCCGTCATCTACGTTAAACTCAATAACCCCCACCGGGCAAGATGCAATACAGCGACCGCAACCCTTGCACTTTTCAGCGATTATACCGTGACCATGGTTATCTGAGGGCATGATAATCGCATTCATTAAACAGGCCTGTTGGCAGGCTCCACATTCCACACACCCCTCACCAATAGTTACCGTAATCCCTGGCAAGCGTTGCACAGTATCCCAAAATGATGTGGGCCCTGATCGTAAACCGTAACTAACAGTACAGCAGCAGTCACAGCAAAAGCAGACCGTTAACATCCGTGTTAAATTAATACCCAACAGGTAAGCGTCAAAAGCTGTATGGACAATGAGCGGTACCAGACCCGCTTTTACTGCCCCCTGGATGTGCTGGAGGGCTTCTTCCGATGTTACAGATCTTCCCAAGGAGGGGTTGATCTGCATTGCACCCTCTCCTAAATATAGACAGCCTATATGATGCGAGAACTGCTGGCAGTTGAAACCTTGCCGGCACATACAGTCTTTCATGATAAATCGTGCGCTGGCCTGAGTCACCATAGGTTCAAGAATGGTATAAGGGAGAACGACATTTTGACCAATTTGAACAGCTTCATTTACCGGGATCATGACCGCATGGGTAATTTTCGAACTGAACAATGGTCGGAGAATGATCCCAAGCCCGGGTATTTTGCTCACCATAAAAGCAACTTTGGTGATAGGCCACAGCTTTGTAATAAGATCGTAGAAGATTTTTGGCCGGTTCATCAGAACATTAACCCGCTTCAAACTTTGCGATGATATTTTTTATTTCAGATAAAATCTTCGGATCAACGGTTTCAGGTTGGTAGTCTTTCAGGATTTGCTGGGCTTTTGCCCTGGCCCATTGGCGTGAGCCATCCCGCTGTTTTTCCCACACACTATAGGGACGCCGGTCCATTAATATGGGCTGCCATAATTCACGCATATGCTTGAGTGTATGACGGTGGGAAAAATAATTTCCGCCAATACCAACCTGGCGAATGGCATTTAGGGCGAGGGATTCCTCATCCACAATAATCCCTTGGAACATTGAGTGCATGATCCCCCAAATCTCAGCGTCCATCAGTAACTGTTCGTAAGAAAAGATGCGTGATCCATGCAATAAGCCAGCTCCCAGGAGCATGTCTGAGAGTGTGGACACAGCCATGAATGCTGACAGGCTATTGTCAACACCTGCCTGCCAATCAGGTTCTTTAGCACCCGTAGCAAACGCTCCCATTGAAAGAGGGATATGATAAAAGTCTGCCAGAACATTCGTAGCGGCACCAAATAAGAAATCGGCTGGTCCTCCACCGGTATAAGCGCCTGTGCGCAAGTCAGTGGCTGTCTGGGCTGCGGCGTAATAAACCGGGCAGCCTGGATGAGCCATTTGCATTAAGACCAAGGCTGATAATACCTCTGCATTGCCTACAACCAGTGTTCCTGCCAGGGTCGCGGGACCCGTAGAAACGCATGAAGCCATGGTCATAAAGCCCACCGGTAATCCGGCTTCGGCTGCGACCAAACTGGCTTCCAGGCTTCCACCGTCCTGACCTAGTGGACTGGTCGTACACTGCATGATAGACAGCAGCGGTCGTTTTCGCAGTTCGGTCCGCCCTCCTGCCAGCAAAACAGCCATTTCAACCGCGGCACGCATCTCTTTCCCGGTCACAATGGTTTCTGTCTGGACGTGTTTTTTACTGACACTCCAGATGGCTTCAAGCTCGTGCAGCGCCCGGCTTTCGGGTGGGCAGTCCTGGGCAGAAAGTGGTACCCAATGGAAAGCAATATCTTCCAGGTAGTCGCATAACCGGGCAATATCTCTTATATCTCCTTTGGTTGATCTTCGACGTTCACTGGTAACGAGGTCAAATATTTCCACTCCACAGCCGTCAGTGCCGAGATAGCTGTGGTTACCGTCTAACGGCAGGTCCAGCAATGGATCCACTGCAGCCAGGGTATAAGTTGGAGGTGCTTTTGCCAGGTACTCCTCGACAATATGCCCTGGTATACGTGCGATCATTTTTTCTCGATCGACCTTGGCTCCGTTCGCAGCCAGGATATCCAAAGCCTTATGAGAGGGGAATTTTACTCCCACAGATTCGATGACATCCAATGTCGTGGTATGGATTTGTTTAACATCTAACTCGTTGAGTATGTTGAGGCTGATCTTAGGATTCGTGATGCTTTTGATCGTTTGAGTCATGATTTTATATCATCACTAATTTCCAGCGAATGATTCGGCCAACTGTTTTGCCAACTGTACCGCTCCGATGGCGTCTTCAGCGTAACCATCTGCGCCAATTTCCTCTGCCCAACTGCGCGTAACCGGTGCGCCACCTACGAGCACCTTAACCTGGTGTCGTAACCCTTCCTTTTCCAGGGCTTCGATAACTTCACGTTGACCTACCATGGTTGTGGTCAGTAAAGCTGAAAGACCCAGCAGGTTTGCACCGGTTTCTTTTATAGTGGTAATAAACTTCTCTATAGGCACATCGACTCCCAGGTCGTACACTTGAAATCCATTGGCTGATAGCATGGTCGCTACCAAAGATTTTCCAATTTCGTGGATATCCCCGCTTACGGTGCCGATCACCACTTTCCCAGCTACTTTTACCGCTTGATTGCGAGCATGAAGCTCAGGTTCCAGGATTCTCATCGCTTCTTGCATGCTGTTCGCAGAAATAATGAGATTGGGTAAAAAATAATCCCCACATGAAAATTTATCTCCAACGGTTTTCATCCCCGGTACAAGAGCCTGATCGATGATAACGAGCGGTTCAATCCCTGCGTCAAGAGCCTGGCGCGTGAGAGCGACTGTGACATCCGGATCACCATCTATAAGGCTGATAGTTAATTGAGTTAGGAGGTCTTTTGACATGAAAAGCGTTCCTTTCCAAAAAGATATGGTGACAGCAATCAGTGGTCACTAAGATAAAAATATTATAGTGATAGTTTTTTATGCTATTGACTACTCATCAGGTAAAGGAGGAAGGTGATTCATCCCATAAGAATGAGCTACATTAGTCGTAATTTTACGCAGTTCAGTACGCTGTTCATCTAAAATAGTAGAGGGTCGGTAGGTTTTTAAGAGTTGGTCTACACGCTGTCTGGCGCGTGCGAAGGAGGTTATGCTCCCCTTCTGCTTCCAGGCATCGAGTGAGCCGCGATCGATCACCTCGGAGGGGATATATAACTCCTCCTTAAACCATTTGCGGGTGTGCGGTTGTGCCAGGTGATCGGCGCGATGACCGGATCGGCGTATAAGGTCTAGTGCAATGGGCGTATCCCGAATTTCGATTCCGGCGATTAATCGTTTGGCCATACCGATGATTTCCGCGTCTATAACCAGCTTTTCGAAACTCTGGCAGCGTAAAAAATCGATCATACCCGCGCCGGAGACCATATTGGCTCCGTATAGCGCAGCCAGCAACGTCCCACCCGCCGATTCTAGTCCCGATTGCATATCCAGGATTTTTGCATCACTGGACCCCATATAGGTATGCGTAGGCAGTCCCAGGGTCTTGCCTACCTGGATATAAGCACCGTCGATCAGCCATGTCCCGATATCGCCCATAGGAGTTGTCCCTGTACGCATATCGAAGGCTGCCGGCGCGCCTCCCCAAATGATAGGCGCACCTGGTTGGGCGATCTGGGCAATGGTCAAACCGCTCAGGCTTTCAGCCGTATGTTGAACGACAGCCGCCGCCAATGTCACCGGAGAGGTTGCACCCGCCAGAGGCATCGAGACCAGCTCGGCTGGAACACCTTTCCGAGCGCAATCCATCAGGTTCTGGCAGGTGATATCACTCCATAGGAGTGGGGGTGAGGGGCATACATCGAATACCGCCAGCGATTTTGAAGCTAATGTTGATTCTTCTCCGGCAATAACTACCAGCATCTCCCACATCCGCCACCAGGTTTGTTTATTGAATGCACCGGTAATGATGGGTTTATGCATATAGTTCAGGGCTAGATATAGACGGTACAAATCTCCCATCTCTGCCGGTACATCTCTACACACGAATGCGGTGCTCTGGGCATCGATCTGGGGAAGAGTCTCGACCAACTTTGTAAATTTAACAAAATCATCTGTTGTGGGGGAACGTTGAATACCGTTTTCATCATCAAGTATAGTAACTGCCGCCGATCCAGGATCAAACTGCACCCGCTCCCCACCGTATTGGACGACTGCCTCTCCCTCCAGATTATACAAATAGAATATTGAAGGAGTTGTTGCCAGAGCCTGGCGGACGATTTTTTCGGGGATATAGGCGATTTGGTCAGTATCATTAATTTGAGCACCGGCCTCAGCTAGAAGCTGAAGTGCTTCGCTGTTATGCACACGTATCCCAGGGTCCATTAATAATCCCAGGCCTTCATCGATGATTTGCTCGACGACCTCAGGAGCCAATATTTTCAATGTAAGAGGAATCATAAGGAGTGGAGATAACCATATCAGTTTGAGGTTAAAGGATCCTAAAACATAATCGCCTTCATAAATTGGTCATTGAAACTTGGGTGCGTCGTTGTTTTCGAGTTCTATCCTCGTCGGTCACGCCAAAATCAACAAGTCC
>CAZPWU010000225.1:0-4828 GCA_964590325.1 uncultured Anaerolineaceae bacterium
GACACTTTACTGGTAATGGATTTTACCACAGGCAAGTTCTATAACAATAACATGAGACACATCGAAAAAACAGGGTTTTCGGGGGCGACGCCCCCGAAAACCCTGTTTTTTTACAGATATTCCCTTATCCCAGGGGAAAGAGTCGATGGAGGATAGGTATTCGTTATGACCGAATTCTATCTATTTTAACTGGCCGTAGTGTCGCCTGAGATACCAGTAATAGCCCCTTCCAGGGATAATTCCCCGCGCGCAAAGGCTGCCCCCTGCTGTAAAGCCTGTAGATTAGTCGGCAAGAGACGCCGGTGGCGTTCTGGGAGGTGGTTATTCAAGGCCTCTTTAATCGCTTCCAACGGGAGGACCGGCATTTTCGCCAATAAAGCGCCTAACAAAACGATATTCGCGAGCCGCCTGTTTCCAATCGATTCTGCTATCTCATTGGCTGGGACAAACAATGAGTTTATATCGGCTCGGGTCACTTCCCGATTGACTAGGGAAGCATTCGCAATCAGAAAACCACCCGAGGCAACCATTGGCTCATATTTATCCAGGGAGGGTAAATTCATTATGATGGCAGCTTTCGGATGGCGCACTAACGGTGAGCCGATTTCTTCATCAGCGATGATCACGGTGCAATTCGCTGTACCACCCCGCATCTCGGGACCGTATGACGGCATCCAGGTCACCTCCTTACCCGAGTCCATTCCGGCAAAGGCTAATATTTGACCGGCAAACAAAACACCCTGCCCCCCAAACCCAGCAATGATCACTTCAGTCTGCATATTATCTCTCCAAGGTGGTATTAAAACTTTAAACCGGTCAGAGCAGAGGATACTTTGAAATCCTCCAACGGATAAACAGGGATCATGTGCTCTTCTAACCAGACCAACGCTTCTACAGGAGTCATCCCCCAATTCGTTGGACAGGTTGAGAGAAGCTCCACCATCGAAAATCCCAGACCACGCATTTGAGTCTCAAAGGCCATGCGGATGGCTTTTTTAGCCAGGCGGATATTCTTGGGGTCATGCAGACTGCGCCTTACGATATAGCCGGAACCTTCCATCTTGGCTAATACTTCGGACATGTGCAGCGGGAAACCCATTTGCTCCACGTCCCGCCCATTCGGAGAGGAGGTGGTTTTTTGTCCCGGCAATGTGGTGGGTGCCATCTGACCGCCAGTCATTCCGTAAATGGCATTGTTGATAAAGATCACGGTAATGTTTTCACCGCGCCCGGCAGCATGCATGATCTCACCCATGCCAATCGACGCCAGATCACCATCACCCTGGTAAGCAAAAACGATCCGATCGGGCAAAACCCGTTTGATCCCCGTAGCCATTGCCGGCGCCCGTCCATGGGCTGCTTCCACGAAATCACAGTTAAAGTAGTTATATGCGAATACTGAACAACCAACGGGTGCAACTCCGATCGTCTTCTCGCGTATTTCCATCTCATCCATCACCTCGGCGATGAGGCGATGAGCCACACCATGTGTACATCCCGGACAGTAATGCATGGGTACATCCGTCAGCGATGACGGACGGACGTAAACAGTCTGAGCTGGCTGTGTCGGTGCAATCGTATCCATATGCTTATTTCCTTATGCCTCCCGTTTAGACTCGACCTGGCGTAAAACGCTGCATCCATCGTTTGCGAGGGTCACCGTCCGACGGGAGTGGGCCACGAACTATACGGTGAATTTCATCCAGTATTTCATCGGGGAAAGGAACCATCCCGCCCAGGCGACCGTAAAACTCCACTGGGACCTGTCCTTTTATAGCCAGGCGTACATCATCCAGCATTTGACCAGTGTTCATTTCCACGACCAGCATGGCCTGGGTATGCTTAGCTAATGACTCAATTTGGGTTGATGGGAATGGACTGAGGGTGACCGGGCGGAACAAGCCCACATGGATCCCTTCAGCTCTTGCAGAACGCACTGCCGAAAGCACCACCCGCCCTGCGGTGCCGAATCCGATAACGACGAATTCTGCATCATCCAGGTAGTATTCCCGGTAGCGTATTTCATTGGCCTGGATTTGGAACATCCGCTCGACCAGGCGGTAATTCGTGACTTCTTCTTCCTCTGGTTTCAGGTAGATTGAAGTCAGGATGCGACGTTCCCTCCCCTCAGCACCAGCTACCGCCCAATCGGGCCGGGTCGTCTTCACTGGCTGCATGGGAGGCAATTCGGCTGGCTCCATCATCTGACCGATGCTGCCATCTGCCATTACCACCGTAATGGCACGGTATTTCTCTGCCAGGTCAAATGAGAGGACGGTCAAGTCAATTGCCTCCTGGACACTTGCTGGAGCCAGGACAATAGGGAAGTAATCACCATGACCACCGCCGTGTACGATCTGGTTGTAATCCCCTTGCGATGGAGCGATATTACCCAGACCAGGGCCTCCGCGCACCACATCGATGAGAACGACCGGCAGCTCAGTCCCCGCGATATATGAAAGACCTTCCATCATCAAGCTTACACCCGGACTGGAGGATGAGCTCATCACCCGGGCTCCGGTGCAGGCTGCGCCGTAAACCATGTTAATCGCAGCCACCTCACTCTCAGCCTGTAAAAAAGCACGCCCGAGCTCGGGCATGCGGTGAGACATCCATTCCAGTACTTCCGTTTGGGGGGTGATTGGATAACCGAAGTACGCCTCCACACCCGCACGGACAGATGCCTCAGCCATCGCAAAGTTACCTTCGAGCATTTCCCGGGTCATAGTCCTGACCTCCTATATCGGCGCGACAGCTTGGACGACTTTTGCCGGGCGCACAGGAGTTTCGCGATAAACGGTCAGCGCAGCTTCCGGACACACGATCGCGCAAATAGCGCAGCCGGTGCAGCCTTCGGCGCTCAGTGAAACCGGATGGTAACCCGTGGGAGTCAAATGATCACTATCCAGGTGGAGCACATGCTGGGGGCAAGCATTAACGCATAATTCACACCCCTTACAATACATCTCATCGACTACAATCCAACCCTTAACAGGCATTGGTAAACCTCCTAATAACTCCGTCTTATAAATCGGACAGATTCAACCTTTATTATCCTTACCTTAATTACCTTTGGGTAGTGCTAACTGTCATCATAGCCCATGTCAATAAGCATGTTTCATATATAGACCTATAACCAGTGGGGTATTTAAACAACAACAATACAACCCCACTTAATGATTATCTAAGTCCCTATCCGACACTACTCAGCCCTGGCATACCTGGCCTTTACCTGTGCTTCGATCCAGGGATATGTCAAGGAAATACCTTCTTTCAGATAATACTTTGCACGCCAGCTAGTAGAATAAATCCGTTCATTACTGAAATTCCGGGATTGTACACCAACTGGCCCCTCGATATACTTGACATTGATTTTCTTACCTGCTACCTCTGCTACTGTCGCCACTAGCTCACTTACAGATACATATTGAGGACACCCGATGTTTACCGGTCCATCCAAGTCAGAGTGCATCAGTAGATATATTCCTTCCACCATGTCATCTATATAGGTATAAGACCGGATTGCCGTTCCGTCTCCCCAAACTTCAATCGTTCCTCCATCCTTAACTTCAGCCACTTTCCGGCAGATGGCTGCTGGGGCTTTTTCCCTCCCCCCGATCCAGGTCCCTTCAGGGCCGTAACAATTCTGAAATCGCGCAATCCGCACCATCATTCCCTTGTTTCGACCATAAGCCATTGCAACTCGCTCTGAATAAAGCTTTTCCCAACCATATTCATTGTCTGGATTAGCAGGAATAGCCTGTTCTTCTGTCATCTCGGGTTCACCTGGTTTCATGTCACGGTAGACACAAACCGATGAAGAGAAGAAATACTTTGGAACACCCCTACTCACGGCTGAGTGAGTCATATGAATATTTATTAGCGCGCTGTTGTGCATAATATCACACTCAGCCGAATGAATGAATCCCATACCGCCCATATCCGCGGCCAGTTGATATACCTCGTCAAAATGATCCATATCCAACGAAAGCGCCTTCTTGCAATTTTCTTCTTCCCTTAAATCCAATAATAAGAACTCATCGGCTGCCGTTGGGGCAAATTCGTTCTCTTTTATATCGACCCCTCGGGCCCAATATCCCTCTCGCTTTAATTTCTTCACCAGATGCCCGCCAATAAAGCCACCGGCTCCACACACGAGCGCTTTTTTCATATTTATCTCCTTGTTATTTAGGTTTTATCCCTTCCTTCGTCAGTGCAAGTTCTGAGAGCGTTCTTTGCCGAGCAACGTTTTGTGCCCCGAGGATCCAGATGTTCTGCTCACAAACTGAATTTTCTCACTTATGTCGCTTAAATACCAGTGATATCCAAACCTGAATACAATTAATATTGCGAGAATTTCCAATATTGTTAGATGAATTGACTTGACTATTTTATTATGCTATACTGATAACGATCCGATAAAGGCAAATCCGGCGAAAACCGGTGACGCAAAGCCATGGGTCTAAAGCTGTAAGCAAAATTCGCCATGATTGCCAGGCTACCGAAGATCAGGATAACACAATTGGCTCAATACACTCGGACGGGCCTGATCTCCGGCCCGTTTTTCGTGTCTAAAGCATAAAGTATGCGAGCTGCGAGTAAAGAACACTCGGTCGCACCAAACGCTCGAAAGGAGTAAGACGATGGACACCCACTCTAAAAAGAAAAAAGTCCCTCGCCTGAAATCCATGGTGGTGGCACTCTTCCTGGTTATAAATCTGGCTGCAGTGCCGGCCACTGCACGGTCATCCACCCATTCTGATACCCGATCTTATATTATCCAAGGGACCGATGCCGACCTTGTCGCCGCGCTGGTTGAGCAACATGG
>CAZPWU010000226.1:0-2673 GCA_964590325.1 uncultured Anaerolineaceae bacterium
TGCTGAAATTGGCGATACCATATCATTCGGTATTGTCATTCCGGATACAGTTGCAGCAGGGGCACAGACATACCGTCTACGGCAACGTGATAGTATAGGGCAAATTGGTGCTGCAAATACCACATTGACTATACCTGATATCTCTAATAGCAGTTCAGTCTTTGTTGCTAATGACTCGGGCTCTTGCGGTGTTAATACACCGTGTTTAGTCGGCCTCCATGCCCTGGATTATGTCACCGATCGTATGCATGATGATGGGACGATCACAATCATCGGAAATTATCTGATGGACCCAGCAGATACTGCCAGCGTGGGAGATGGCAATCCCAAGAATATTACAATAACGTTCCCAGGCGGGACCTCAATCAACAACGCTGGTGGGACATGCGCCAATGCCATGATATCGGCTGTGATTACCGGAACAATAATTATTAGAAATGGCACTATCGATGGCTCTTGTTCATCCGGTAACCGTACAACGGGTATTTTAAGTAACAGCACGGGGGTCGTTGGCTCTGGGATCAACAGTTACACAATCAATGTACAGGGCATGATATTAAAGAACTTTACAGCTAATAATTCCTCTACTGTTGCCGTGGCGGATGGTACCATGGTTGTACAAGGTAACACTTTCAATAATAACTATGCCGCGATGTCCCAAAGCGGCGGTAATCTGTGGGCTTTTGCTAATAGCGCTATGACCAACATTGGTCCGCTAGCAGCGATTAAGACAGGTAGTGAAGGTGCTTTTGAATTGGATTGTAACTATTGGAGCAGTGTAGGGATCGACAGCGGTTTTGCTAATGATTACGATACGCGGTTAAGGTCACCTGTGGTGACCTATGCAGAAGGAGCCAGTCCGAGTCTGTCAGGTGCGACCGTAACGACAATACCCGGCTCTACCGCCGTTATCGTCGATATGGGTCGATCGAATCCACCATTTGGTGTGGGTACACCAATTGGCCTGGGTGCCGTAGTATCCGATTTCTTTGCTGTGTGTGATACACGCGGGTCACCCGACAGCTCAAATCCGATTACCAGCCTGACCATTCCAGGTGACGTGAGTGGAGATTATAAAAATTACCGCTTGTTTACGATCGCTCCGCCTCCGGGTAATTGCACACCTTCGACAAATGCATTATGTTGGGGTCAGGTCTCAGGAACAATAGGTTCGAAGGATAAGTCGCTGAGTAATCCGCCCAATAATGTACCAACCCATGGGCATTATGTGATCAGCAACGGGATGGACCCAACGATTATCCAATTGCGATCCTTGTCTGGTACCTCTGCGCGCAATACCTGGGTACCCCTGATGCTTCTAATCACAGCATTGGTGCTGGGTAGCGGAAGCCTGATCCTGATTCGTAAGACACAAAGATAAAAATAAATAAAAGGTATAGAGCTTCCAGCCTCTCGACATACGGTCAGTCAGAAGTTGGGAGCTCTTTTTATATTAAGTGTCTTTACTTACAGTCCTGTGAATACCAGAGGTAAATGACTTGCGTTGTGTTATGTATTAAGATAAAATGTTACATGAATGATCTAAGTTGGGAGTTACGTTTTAATAATTCAGAATTATTTTATAATTTTCACAGGTGTTAGTAAGTCTCAGGAGGGAAGGTATTTATGCCTATTATCATAGATGGGGAAGAGAAACCCAAACAAGAGGATAAAAGAAAGGTTTATATAAAACCCGAAATTATCCATGAGCTCGAATTAGAAACGCGGGCTGGTTCTACGATTACCGGAATGCCTGATCCGCTTGGAGATGAGTTTAATCCATAACATTAATACGAGGCTCTTGGGAGATTTCTAAGAAAGTAGTCGCTTATCCGGAGCCAGGTGGGTCTCAGTATCAGCAGCGTTTGATGGCTCATACCAATATACAAAGCCGTCAAACCTGACGAAGCTAAGACACACCTGGCTCTGTGGTATTAAAAAACGGTAGTATAGGCTAATCCGGTATGCTTCGGCGAGTTATTACATTATCCATTTCTCTTATAATAGTTATTTCCTCGGTTTCACCCGGTAAATCCTGGTTAAACTCCTCTATTTCCTCAGTGTCACCAGTGCGATTGATCCAATCTAATGTCAGTGATGTGGTTCTTGATTTTAATACACCTGATTATGTAATATCAAGTGAGTCCTTATCAGGTGGGGATTTTAAGCGTATATCCATCCCTGACTTCGAGACTACATCTGAGTATGGTAAACCTCAACTACCAAAAATCAGTGTTCTAATCGGCGTACCACCAAAAGCTGATATAAAATTTACAGTATTAAATGACGAAGTCGAACTTTTAACTGGCCAATTTCAGTTAATACCTGCCCCAAAACCTGGACCACTCAGTGAGGATTTACAGCCAGGTCGTTGGATCTATGAACCAGACCGAATGGCTTATGCGAGTGATAAAGAATATCCCTCATCACCTGTAATCCTCTCACCTGACGCCTGGGTGCGAGATCAGCGTATTGTGCGAGTGGTGTTTTATCCTTTCCAATATATACCTTTACAAGGCAAACTGTTTTTACATCATAAGTTGCGTATAAGAGTTGATTTTCTAAACCCTGGTAATGAAATATCCTCAGCATTACCATTAAACAATACGGAGACCAATGGACAACCAGATTCATTTGATGCTGTGTTAGAAGGAATGCTCATTAATGGTGAGA
>CAZPWU010000226.1:2773-4828 GCA_964590325.1 uncultured Anaerolineaceae bacterium
CGGTGATTATATAGCCTTTTATGGTCAAAAATTCAATGGTGAACGTTTAGCGCAGCAATATGCTGATGAAAACATAAATTGGATTACTTACACTCAGCAGCTAACAACTGGCGTCTATATCCCCTGGCATCCTGCCTTTAACGCGACAATGGCCGAGAAATATACGGATAAAAACGTCTATTGGTTGACTGTCGGTGGAACTCCTGGGCTACGGATGGCTAAGACCGATGGCAGTCCGGTAGGCAGTTCTGCTCCTGTGCCGTCATCTTATCGGACAACAGTCCATGCTGAACAATCCATGCGCTGGTTAACATGGCATTTTACCGGTGAAGATACCTGGTTTTGGGATATCGTCCAGGATTGGATGACTCATACCTACACCACCACCCTGACGACCCTGGCGACTGAAGCCTATTCGGCTACTGTGAGAGGTGAGGTGGTTGCAACCAACACGAACGACAGTAACAGTCCAGATCATCATACGCGGTTTACATTGAACACTCGGGCGACGCCATTATCCGACTCATCGTGGGATGGGAAAAGTCGCTTTAAATTCGAATCCCAGATACCTCAAACGGCTCTTGTAGAAGGTGTTAACCAGCTTCAGTTCGTAAACATCAATAGTCCTTCATCAGTACCACCCTATATGGGTTTTGATTGGTTCGAGATAGATTACAACCGTCGTTTTCAAGCTGAAAACAATAAGATCCTATTCCCCGGTGAGGCTGGCGGAGCTCGGAAATATCGGATTGGCGGTTTTATGTCATCTGACATACAAATCTACGAGGTCACATCACCTCTGACCCCAACGCTAATTGTTTCCCCATCGGTTTCAGGAAGCGGACCCTACACGGTAACCTTTGCAGTCACTCCTACATTAGGTGCACAATATTTCGCTGTAGGAAGCACTGCGGTGCAGACACCCGAAATTTCTATTTATAATCCACCGGATCTCACTTCATCTGCGAATGGAGCGGACTATATATTTATTACCCACCCGGATTTTATAACAACCACTCAGGTGCTGGCTGACTATCGTTCTAGTCAAGGATTGCGCACTCGAGTAATTAATATAGATGATATTATCAATGAATTTAACAATGGCATTTATCACCCTATTGCTATCAAGAACTTCCTGGCATACGCGTTTTATCATTGGCAGCCTCCAGCGCCTACCTATGTTCTATTAGTCGGAGATGGAACCTGGAATTTTAAACAATTTAATACCGGAAGGTATGGCTCAGAACCCATCTATATGCCACCTAATCTGGGTTGGGTTGATCCCTGGCAAGGGGAAGTAGATGCTACCAATTTATTAGCTACAATTGTCGGTAATGATCCTATCCCTGACTTATTCATTGGCCGGCTGCCAGTTAATAGTGTGAGTGAGCTGAATGCTGTTATAAATAAAATCATTGCTTATGAGCAGACTCCTAACCAGGATTGGCAGCGCAATTTCACATTTGTGGCTGATAATGTACCTGACCCAGCCGGCGATTTCGAGGCATCAGCCGAGTATTTGATTAGTAATTATGTAAGGCCTGGCTTTACTGCCAATCGGATTTACGTATCGGATTATTGTCCACCAGTAAATCCCCCTACGCCTTGCCCTGCTGCTACAGCAGCGATCACATCAACTTTGAATACTACCGGGACTTTATTAATGACTTATATTGGTCATGGCGCAGTACAAAGCTGGTCCAAAGAACAGATATTTACTAACAATGACGTTCCTCTGCTTAATAATTCTGGTCAACTACCGCTCATTTTTTCATTGACGTGCATGGATGGTTATTGGATTGGCCCACACGGACCGATCTCAGTCCTTGGACCCAGTTTGATCGAAGAAATTGTCCGTGCTGATGCAAAAGGTGCAGTGAGCGCTTTTGCCCCGGGGGGATTGGGGATATCAACCGGTCACGACTCATTGGCACGCGGATTCTATAAATCTATCTTTGAGGATGGAAACTGGATCTTAGGTCCAGCCACACTATCAGCTCGATTATCGCTTTTCGCATCTGGCAGTAATTTTGACCTTATTAATACTTATAATAT
>CAZPWU010000227.1:0-4778 GCA_964590325.1 uncultured Anaerolineaceae bacterium
GGCGGCGTGGGAACTACCATCTTACTAGGAGCTTGCCTTTTTGTGTCAAAACCCACCGCTTATGTTACAGATACCGCGCGCCAATCTTCCAAGGCCAATCCTGCCAGGCTGGCCAGACATGAGAAATGCCTTGCTCTGGGCGATCCACTCGTCGTAGGGTAACAAGCGCTACAGGTTGCCTGTCCGTCTCAGGTACAGCCCCATTCCTCCCAGGAGCAGGATCGCCAGCCAGAGCGGATACCCGGTGCTACGGTCGTGTGGCTGACCGGTAGCCTGGGCATTTTCTGGCAGTGAGAGGCTGGCGTTGCCCCCGCTGCTGTTGCGCATCACCAGCGGCAGGTAGACGCGCTGCTGTGCGGCAGCGACCAGTTGCAGCTCGATGCCCCCGATCAGCTCGCCATTCTGGTTATAGCCCTCGACCTGGATTTTCGCCGGGCTACTTGTGTTGTCCGAATCTAGCGCGACCAGCGGCTGCAGTAGCCCCTGGGCGATCAGGTCACACGGCGGGGTGATGACTACCGTGACGGTGATGCTCTCGAACGGGCCAAGCACGGTCTCGGTCGGGGTGACCGAATAGTCCCAGCCGGGCGGCAGGTTGATGGCGCCCGCGCCGATCGTCACCGTGACCGTCTGCGGCGTGGAGTTCTGCAGCAAAAACTCCTTGATAAACGACTCACATTGCGTTTCTGGCACTTCGATTACGTCCACGTTGCGCTGGCTGTGTAGCTCCTCGCCGGTCTGAGCATTGGTCAGGATGATCTGCACGCAGAAATGACCGCTACTGACCGGCGTCCACTGTGCGCTGACGGTGGTAGTCATTTGCGGACCCAGCGTAATGACCGTCTGAGTGGGGACGACGTTGGTGGTCGTGAAAGGGATGCCGAAGCCGAAGTCTGCCCAGCCGAACCGTAGGCTGATGGTTTGGGAATAGTCGCTGTTGTTACGCACCTGTGCGGAGAAGGTGGCAGGCTGACCAGCTACGGGTGGGTCGGGGTTGATCACGATCTCCGATTCGGCGTAACCTGGCTCACCCAGTTGCCCCAGCGGGACTGGCGGTCGCCAGACTTTGCGGATACCGCCGATCAGGTTGCCATCCACATAGGCCGAGACGTCGGCAATCGGGCCGCCATCCTTGGGCAGATCGACGGGGTTGGACGGCGGGGTGATGGTCATCACGGCTGTAGCGTAGAGCTGACCAGGTGCGAAAACGATCTCTTTCGGCCCCAGTTCTACGTGCCAATTGGGCAGGTATTCTTTGAGGCCAAGTGTGACCGTGAGCGGGCGCGTTACGATGCCGTTATCGCCGATCATAAATTGGAACACCTCAGGCGTGCCGTATGGCGGTGGCAGACGCACAATCGAGATGTTGCGCGAGCTGTAGAACGGCTCGGTGAAGAACGGCGCGTCAACTTTAACACGCACGCAAAATTCTCCCTCGAAGGGTGGTACCCACATCACCTCGGCGATACCGGTGTGCTCGGGGGGCAGGTTGATGGTGCGTACGGCGACTGGGTGGAACGGCAACCCGATGCCGAAACTGCCCACCTCGAAGGTGACGGTGATCTGCTGGGTAGCAGTGGTCGGGTTGCGCGCCTCGAAGGTCAGCCGGGTTGGCTCGCCAGCCAGCGGTGGGTAGGGGAAGATGTTGATCTCGTTCTCTGCGTAGGGTGGGTCCTCGGGCCGGTGGATCGGGATGGGCGGGAAGAACAGCTTGCGGAAGCCGCCCAGCAGCTGCCCTTGTTCACCGTTGCCTTGCCAGTAGGCCTCCACGTCGATCACCGGTTGGCCCTCGCGCGGCTCTGGATCGCCGGGCCGTTGAATGGGGTTGACGACCATCTCGACCGGCGATACACCCCCAGGAGGCAGGTAGAGCACCGGCGGGTTGAGTGTTACCTCCCACTGGGGCAGGTGGCGGATGGCCCCCAGGGTGACGGTGATGGGGAAGGTGTACGGGTTGCCGACCACAAACCCAAAGGGCGAGGGCTGGTTGGGCAGCAGGATCTCGCCCACATCGATCACCCGCTGGCTGTAGACCCGCTCATGCTCGGGGATTTGAATTCCCACTTCAACTCCAAAGCGCCCTCCGAACGGCGGCACCCAAGTGACGCACACCTTTTTGATGCTATGCGCCGGCAAGGTGACCAGTATGGGTCGTGCGATGGCGTGGAAAGGCAGGCCGATTCCGAAATTTGCGACGTTGAAATCGACGGTCATATTCTGTTCAATGTCAGTAGGGTTGCGCAGCTCAACGCAGATCTCAGTTGGCTCGCGTTCCTGGGGCGGGTAAGGGCGCACCATGATCTCGCTCTCGGCGTAGATCGGGTCCCCGGGTTGGTGGATGGGCACCGGCGGGCGGTAAATCTTGCGGAAGCCGCCGAATATGTTTGGCCCTGCGAGGGCCGCCACGTCCACTACTGGCGCTTCGTCCGGCGGCATGACCGCCCCCGGCGGAATCTCCACCGTCAGCGTCACCAGGCGCGTCTCGCCCGGTGCCATGTCAGGCAGCGCACCCGGTGTGGCAGTGATGATCCAATCCCGCACGAAGGGTTGGAGGCCTAGGGTGATCGTCATCGGCCCGGTGAAGGGGTTGCGCACAGGGAAGTGCAGCGTGGAGATCGTACCCGGAAGCAGCAGCTCGTCCACGTCCATCACCCGCTGGCTGCTCACCGGCATGGGATAGCCCGGCGTCTCGACCATCACCTCGAAGGCAAACTGCCCGCCATTCGGGGCCACCCAGTGAACGCAAGGCCGCTGCAGCCCCATCTCCGGGATGAATATCTCTACCGGCGGGGCGATCGGCGCGAAGGGTTGCCCGATGCCGAAGGGCGCCACGCGGAAGAAGACGAAGCCCTGGCGCGGTTGGAGCGTCACGTTGCGTACCTCGACGCAGATTTCGGCTGGCTCGCCGGGCGGGATCGGGTAGGGGTTCACACTGATCTCGGATTCGGCAAAGCCCGGCTCGGGGCGCATATGCAGGCGTAACGGCGGGCCGAACACCTTCTGGAATCCGCCGATAGGGATACTGTTGGCTGCGGCGTGCACCTCGAAGAGCCGTATGCCGTCGGGAGGCAGGGGCAGTCCACCCGCGTAGGTGAATACCACGCTGGCAGTGATGACCTCGCCGGGGCCAAGCGCGATTTGCTGCGGATAGAGGCTCACTTCCCAGCCGACCGGGGTGATCGGCGTGGTCACGCTGAGGGTCACGTTGGCCACGACATCCAGCGGATTGCGCAACCGGTAGGGGAATGCCTCGACGAACTGCCCCCCGCTCGGGTCGGGGTGGGCCTGGTAGAAGACGTTGTGCTGGAAGGCGGCAATGGGATTGGGAGCATCGGGGGCGTCGAAGATCTCGGCGTAGAAGCAGTATGGCCCAACATCCGGCGGTATCCAGATGACGAAAGCCGTGCCCTCTGCGTGGGGTGGGATGATGAAGGGGATGCGCCCAGCGATGGGGTGGCGCTCCTGCCCGATGCCGAATTCGGACCAGTAGAACTGGGCATAGCGCACGAGCTCGAGATCGCTATCGTCTAACAGGAACACGCGCAGCTCGGTTGGCTCGTGGGCCTGCGGCGGGTCGGGGCTAACAAAGAATGGATTGCCTGGCCCCTGGGTCGCCGCAGCGGGCGGGTAGGGCGCGGGGTTTTGCGCTTCTGTGACCCGCGGACGCAAGAAAAACAACAGCAGGAGCAGAGCAATACCTGCCAGGGTCATGCTGAAGATACAATAGAGGGCGCGTCTGGTTTTCATGGCTGCGGTCCTTTTTGGCAAATAGCCTCGATTTGGGGTAGGTGGTGGTAGTCATGCTTGGAAAAGTAGCTGGCTTGCTGCAAGATGGTCACCTGGCCAAATTCATCACGCTGCTCTATGAGCTTAGCTGGGCTGTAAATGCCACCGGCCTCCAGACCTCTTACCAGGCGCACCAGGCGGATGAAATGCTTGTAACGCATCAGGTTGTTCACGCTAAGGGTTTTCAAGAATTGTTGCCAGCCGTACTGCTGAGATCGTTACAAACCTGTATTGTATTATCCTCCCAAAATCCTCCCACCGTTCTATTGTCATCATTGTACATAATTTCCAAACCGGAGTCAATCAGCAAATCCCCGGGTGTTTGTAACATACACGGTTGGCGAAATAAGAAAATGGGCACAGGCACATTCTCTTCTAGGCGCTTATCCAGCGTCTAATCCACGCCCGAGCCAGCCAGGTCATCCGTGACGATCGCGCTCACTCCCAACCGTTTGACCAGGGGCTCTAACCAGCGCCCGACCGCCTGAGGGTTACTCTCGTCCACCTGTCTAATCGCCACCGGCTGTCCATGGCCCAGGTCGACGGCGATGAGCATTGGTCGTTTCTTCCCTTTCAGCAATGGATAAGCGCCATCTATACCAAGCACGTGCACCGGCTTGCGCACTTTACTCCAGCTTTGAAAGGTTGCTCCTTGACAATAAAGATATTTCTTCGGGCGAGATCCGCTTTTGCGCTTGACAACTGGCGTCTGATGACCTGCTCAGCGCCCGTCTATTGGATCGTAGTCTGTTGCCGTCACAAGAGGGCACGACTGATATGGAGGCAAAAGTCCAGTAAATCACCGCTACACAGCGGATGTTTTAGCTCAAAATGATCAAGATTGCTTATCCTTATTTGATCTAAGAAAGGCAATGTCATTGCGAGGAACGTCCTTCGTGACAAAGCAATCTGGTTTTTCTTGCAGGTGGTGAGATTGCCTCGGCGGCGTGGGATCCACTCCGTCGGATTGTCCCAATCCGGCGCTTTCCAGC
>CAZPWU010000228.1:0-4776 GCA_964590325.1 uncultured Anaerolineaceae bacterium
TCCTCTCCATCGACCGTTATCTCAATCCCTCCAAAAACCCTGAAAGGTGCATATCTGTCATTCAACGCTTTCAATTGCTCACGGGGAACAAGGAGATGGTGATCTGTGAAGACAATAGCATCCAGGCCTGCCTCGATAGCCGCGCGAATCTGGTCTTCTTCCGACGCCTGCCCACAGGCAGAACGCTCTTTGGTGTGAACATGGAGGTCGATTCTCATTTCCGCCCAATCGCACAACATTATAGCACAGACACCTTTCTTAAAAAGTTTAAATATATGGGGGGCTTTGGGATTCCCGGTGGAAATATCCAGCTAATTCCTGAAGAGCCATATATGTCAGAAATG
Source organism: uncultured Anaerolineaceae bacterium (assembly GCA_964590325.1). Taxonomy (GTDB): domain Bacteria; phylum Chloroflexota; class Anaerolineae; order Anaerolineales; family UBA4823; genus CAZPWU01. The sequence goes on from CAZPWU010000228.1 coordinate 345, forward strand.
ATGGGGGCTATAGTCTGATCTGAAAAAGAGTGTAACAAAACATAGCGCTTTGTCCTGAATGATATATAAAATGTCGTATAATACAAAAAACCCCTTTAAGAGTGTAATCTTATCAATCCAAAGAATTTTCTGAGTTTCCTGTTGAACTGTGATAGTATGTAAACAACACCAAGCCTAATATTTATCTCTAACGCTGACCTCAAATCAAAGTAAGACCACAGTAAAAATCATCCCAAAAGGAGGTAATAAAATGAAAGGCAATGAAAAGCTGCTGGTGGTGCTTAACCAGCTTCTGGCAGATGAGCTGACCGCTATCAACCAATATATGGTGCATTCTGAAATGTGCGACAACTGGGGCTATGAAAAGCTCCACAAAGCTATAGAAGGGCGGGCCGTGGATGAGATGCATCATGCTGAATGGCTTATCCAGCGCATCATCTTCCTGGAAGGCATACCGATCGTGTCAAAGCTAAATCCCATGAAGATCGGAGCAACGGTCCCGGCGATGATCGTCAACGACCAGGAAGCCGAGCTTTCGGCCATACGTGCATATAACGCGGCCATTACACTGGCCCACGAGGTAGAAGACCAGGCCAGTGTCGACCTGTTGATCAAGATTCTCAAGATGGAAGAGGATCATGAAGACTGGGCGGAGATACAGAACGCTCAGATCGAACAGATGGGGTTGGAGAATTACTTGAACAATCAAGTTGAAAGCTAGAGGATTATGGCTGGCAGGTCTGGCTTATGAGAGAAATCGATATTCGAGCGCACAACCGCACCGCATGGGATAAACAGGTTGAATACCGGAACCGCTGGACGATACCAGTGAGTTCAGATGTGATCGCCGCGGCACAACGGGACCAATGGGAAATTTTTCTGACGCCGTCAAAACCGGTCCCTCGAGAGTGGTTCCCCGAACTGGCAGATTGCGACGTTTTATGCCTGGCCTCGGGTGGGGGACAGCAGGGGCCGATCCTGGCCGCGGCTGGCGCAAATGTAACCGTCCTGGATAACTCACCGAATCAACTGGCGCAGGATCGGATGGTCGCCGAGAGGGATGTGCTTAAGATGACCACCGTCGAGGGGGATATGAGAGACCTCTCCATGTTCTCCGATCAGAGTTTCGACCTGATAATCCATCCGGTATCTAATGTCTTCGTCCCCGAGGTCCGTCCAGTTTGGAGGGAGGCGTTCCGCGTTTTGCGACACAAAGGTGCGTTGCTGGCAGGATTTGATAATCCTGCAGTTTATATGTTTGACCAACACTTCTATACCCAGGGAAAACTCCAGGTCAAAAACCCTCTCCCATATTCAGACCTAACCAGCCTATCCGACGAAGAAAAACAACGCTATACCGATGGGGGAGAACCTTTTGAATTCAGCCACACCCTGGAGGAACAAATCGGCGGGCAGATCGAGGCAGGTTTCCTGATTACCGGATTTTATGAAGATGCCTATGGGGAGGAGGAGAATGACCCATTATCGAAGTACATGCCGACGTTTATGGCCACGCGCGCGATAAAGCCGTAAAATCGACTAATGAACATAACTTACCATTCTATCGGCATTATCCACAGCCCATTCAAAGACCTGCAGGACATGCCCATCCAGCCCTCCAGCGAGGCGATTGCTCCAGGCATTATCGAAGTTTATCCCGAGTATGTGGATGGGCTCCACGATTTAGGTGGTTTCTCGCATATCATATTACTTTATCACTTACACAAGGTATCCGGGTACTCACTCACAGTCACGCCTTTTCTCGATAGCGAGCCGCACGGTCTCTTTGCCACGCGTGCTCCGGTGCGTCCCAACCCAATTGGCCTGTCGGTCGTGAAACTCACACATATTGAAGGAAATCTGCTCCATGTGGATGGACTGGATATCCTCGATGAGACGCCTCTACTGGATCTCAAACCCTATGTGCCTGAATTCGATTACAGACCTGATGTCCGTATTGGCTGGCTGGAACAAGCCAAGGACAAGATACGATCAAGGCGATCGGATAACCGTTTTAAATAAAGGAATTCAGCGGGCATTGTGTGCCCTCTGAATGTCAATTTGGGAGGTCACTCATGATGGATGAACCTCTACGCGTTGCGATCATCGGATGTGGCTGGGCGGGAGTGCGCCATGCCCATGGCTTTGCTCAGTGTGGAGCAGAGATCAGATGGGCTGTAGATGTAGATCTGAACCGAGCAGAAGCAGTTAAGGCCGCAACCAACGGAGAAACCAATGTTTCAAAAGATTTCGGCGACGCCTTCAATGACCCCACCGTTGACGCTGTAGATATCTGCCTGCCGCACGACTTGCATGGCGCCATTTGCGTGGCTGCAGCACAAGCTGGGAAGCACATCCTGTGCGAGAAGCCCATCGCCGCCACGCTGGAGGAGGCGGACGGGATGATCGCTGCGGCTGAACAGGCCGGCGTGATCCTGATGATCGCCGAAAACGAGCAGTTCCACCCGGCTACTTTGAAAGTAGGCATGTTTATCAAGAAGGGAGTTATCGGACGCCCGGCTTTATTCCGGATGACCCGCGAGTGCTACCTGACCCGCTCGTTTGTGGAGGAAAGGTCCTGGTTCCTGGATGCTAAAGCTGCGGCTGGAGGGGTGATGATGGCGGGAGGAGTGCACGACTTTAACACCGCCAACATGATAATCGGGGATGTGGAGAGCGTTTTCGCCCTGCGCGCCCCGCAGCGATTCATAGAGCTGGAGGGAGACGACACCAGTGTTGCTATGGTGCGCTTCCGCAACGGAGCAGTCGGCACCTTTGTACAGAGCTACATCATGAAAAGCCTGGTCACAGCAGCAGGACCAGAAATCCATACTCTACGGGTTGATGGAGAACTGGGCAGCATCTCGGTGGAGGATGGACATACGATCCGTGTGTTCAGCGAGCGGGAGGACATGCTTATAGGGGAGAGGCTCATTCAACATGAGATCTACGTCCCCGAGCAAGATACATTCTTCCTCGAAGTCCAGCACTTTATCCGCTGTATTCAAACTGGGAGTGAGCCTATCACCAACGGGCGAGCCCAACGCAGGCCGCTGGAGATCGTCCTGGCTGCGTACCAGTCCATGCAATCGGGAGAACCGGTGAGGTTACCGTAAATAATTATACATGGCGGGTGTAATCCGGCAGCAAAATTGGGGATTTAACCGCACCGTCAATCCCGGCGGTGTCCAGCTCTTTATTCCAGGCAGTGATATGCTCGAGAGTGGGCCTGCCCAGCCTGACCTCCGGGATGTATTGGGCTGCTGCCATACCGGCCCGCCGGCCAAAGACGCACACGTCCAGCAGGCTGTTGCCCATCAGACGATTGCGACCATGCACACCGCCGCTCACCTCTCCCGCCAGGAATAACCCGGGGATATTGCAGCGGCAATTGGCATCGATGGTCACCCCGCCGTTCTGGTAGTGCAGGGTGGGAAAGACCAGGATAGGGATGCGGGTCATGTCGATGCTGAAGCGCTTGTACAACCGAACCATTGCCGGCAGAGATTTGGCGATGGTGCCCGACCCATGGATCAGGTCGATCATAGGAGTATCCAGCCAGACGCACGGCTGACCGGTCGGCGTAATGACCCCCAGTTTGCGCTCTTTACACTCACGGATAAATGCTGCCGCCTCCACATCGCGCGGCTCTAACGGGTAGACAAACTCCTCTCCCTTGATATTGACCGGCTGAGCGCCCAAGCCACGCACTTTTTCAGTCACAAGCTGGCCCAGGATTTGCTCCGGATAAGCACAACCGGTCGGGTGATACTGCATGGTGTCCAGAAAGACCAGCTTCGCGCCCACGCGATAGGCAAGCACAATCCCATCACCAGTGGCGCCATAATGGTTGGTGGTAGGGAAACCCTGGTAGTGAAGCCGCCCGCTGCCACCCGTCGCTATGATGATGGCTTTCGTACGAGCGTAAAAATAGTGTTCGGTTTCCAGGTTTTTAAGAATAGCCCCTGCGATCTGACCCTTGTCGTCGAGTACTAACTCGACCGCAGGACAGAACTCGATGACCTCGATATCCGGGCGGTTGCGCACCTCGTCACGCAGAGTGCGCATGATCTCTGCACCGGTATAGTCACGGGCAGAATGCATGCGTTTGATACTGGTGCCGCCGCCGTGTTCCTCAAGCATGACACCATCCGGTGTTTTATCGAACATCGCCCCCAGGTTTTCCAGCCACTGGATAACGATAGGCGCGTCCTTAACCAGCGCTTCGACCAACTCGGGGAAGTTTGCAAAGTGCCCTCCACCGATGACGTCCAGATAATGAGTGCCAGGTGAATCCTGCGGTCGATCGGCAGCCTGAATACCGCCTTGGGCCATCATGGTATTGGCATCCCCGAAACGTAGCTTGGTGACAACCGTCACTTTTGCGCCGCTCTCCTGGGCCAGCAGTGCCGCGCTGGCACCTGCCCCTCCA
>CAZPWU010000229.1:0-4732 GCA_964590325.1 uncultured Anaerolineaceae bacterium
TTTTATTTCAGGTGCTTCCGCCAGGAGGTTTTATGCTCCCACCCAGCGACCTGGCGAAGCCGTTTATTAGAAATGAACGAGGCATGCCCCGGTAAATCCTTGACCAGGGGGAGATACTCAGGCTTAAACCACTCCAATATCTCAAGAGACGTTTCCAGCGCCGTAGTATCGTCGCTATTGCAGAAATATATCCCATGCGGCTCGATATCGTAGGCGCATTCCATCAGCAGGCGGTGCGCTGAGGCCACATCCTCACTGCCCACCCAGCAGAACATCCATTCGCTCCAGGCGGTGGTAGGCTGCGCGTTCTCCGCCATCTGCTTGCGACGCTGCTCGTCGCAGATTCCAGCCGAACGGATGGAATAGGTGCGCATGCCGTATGCTCGCGAAAAGGCTGCCAGCATTTCTTCTCCTGCATGCTTGGTATACGAGTAGGAATCCTCCACATCGCTCGGATGGCTCTCATCCACAGGCAGGTGATGCAATGGGAAAGGCCTATCGCTGATGCGGTAGCCGTGTCCGAGGGCGCAGTTGCTGCCCGTCATAACAAAAATCTTGATCTTCTTTTCAACGGCAGCCATCAGCGGGTAATACACCCCCAGCGTGTTCGAGCGCATGGTCGCATCGAAGGGGATGCCCTGTTTCTCGGCATCTTTGCGCAATTCCGGGTGGTCAACAGGCCAGGGCTGTGCCGCCAGGTGATGGATGGCCTCAATCCCCCCTTCGACTGCCTTCCGGCAGTCTTCAAAATTGTTGATATCCCCCAGGATGAGGGGCAGGTGGCTGAATTCTTCAGCCGGAGGCCGGCGCGAGAACAGTATCACCTCGTGCCCGGCATTCATCAGGTCTCTGATAACGAATGGCCCCAGCTTTCCACTAGCTCCAGTGACTAAGACCTTCATGGAAATCTACTCCTTTTGAAACATGCGGTTCTTGTGCACATTTTTTCAACAGGATTCAAGCGTGAGAACGAAGTGAGCGCACAATCCTGCTCTTTTTATCTATTTATTTTGATGGGATAGGAACTCGTAACATGAGCTTGACCCACTTAGCTTCTTTCTCTGCTCCAGGTAGTACAGATAATTCTGTAAAGGCACGTCGTCCGGGACACCATGATCGACCAGGGGGATGAACCCACCCTCAGCCACGACCGGCGCCAGGCGGGCTAATTCGGCGTCAATAGCCTCCTTGCCCGTGATAAGGGCACGCTTGTCCACGTTTCCCCACATCACGATCTGTCGCCCATATTGAGCCCGTAGCTTCCCAGCGTCCATGTTTGCCGCCACTTCGAGTGGGTAAAAGCCACGCACACCGCCCTCGAGCCATAAGGGGAGTAAGGCCTCGATATTCCCATCGCAATCCACCCAAGAAAGCTCTATGCCGTTCTTGATAAGGAAGGCAGTCACCTTCTGGTAGTTGGGCAGCATAAACTTCCGAAACATCGCCGGGGAGAGCAAAGGGCCGGTTTTGTAACACATATCTTCCCAGAATATCGCAAAATCAATGTCTACTTCTTTGACTGCCCTATGTAGAACCTGGATGAAAAAGTCAGCCAGGTAATCCATCATCTCACCGATGAGCTCAGGTTCGTCGTAGAGCAGGTAGCTAAGGTTCTCGAATCCGATCCAATCGCGCAGGAAACCGTAGAAGCTGCCTCCGTCAATGCTGATCACCTCAGCGTGGTTCTGCCACTCCAGCTTCATCGCCTCCCATTGCGCGTCTTCAGGATAGCGACCAGGTGCGTGGGGGTTGAGGTGTTCATCCCGGAACTTTTCCCAATCATGCCTATTCTTGATGGGGTATTCCAGGAACTGGGTGGATATCAGCGAACCCTCCTGGTGCTTGAACTGCTTTTCGATAACGCCATTTGTAGCCCGAAAGATGCGGTATTTCCCTGTTTCCTCGAAGACTTCCTCCTCAAAGGGAGGATGAACACCGATGTTCACTGGGACACGCGGCCTGCCCCAAAAAGCCGAATACATGCCCTCGAAGCTGAAATAGTCCAGGCACCAGGATTTCAAATAGTCATCATCGATGTTCAAGCCAATAGGCAGACCTTCATCCCGCCATCTTTGCCACGGTCCGAGCCAGTCTGCCCAAAAGGGAAGGTGATCCACTTTTTGGAAGTGTGCGAATTGCCAGAATCGTTCCCGGTTATTCATGGTTTCCTCCCTTTTCAGCTCATTTTTTGCTTCATGTTACCCGCAGACCACAAAGACTGCCTCATAGCCTGCCAACGCCACCAGTAATGGTCCAGCCACTGCTGTGACCTGTCCCGTCAACGGGCGATACAGCGTGTATGGGCCAGGCTGGCGCAGTGTGGCCTGGATGGTTATAGAAGTGGAGGCATTGTTGATGACGAAGTAGAGGTGACGGTCTTCTAAGAGCCGGTGCGTGTATAGGATGTCGGGATTGGGCTGATCCAGGTTGAAATCCGGAGGGATGTGTCGCCGCAATTCGGTGGGAAGCTTGCCCAGTTCGATGTTCAGGGCCAGGCCAGACCCGAAGAGGGCTGTCACCTCGCGGCGGAGGGGTTCGGTATCCGCCCGTGTCTCCGCCAAAGTAGGCAAGTCCCCAACACTGAATAAAACACCACCCGCCCGGCAGAAGGAAGCGAGTGTCTGAATAGTTTCCAGCGCCAAGGCATCCAGCGGTGGCAGCACAATCGCCCGGTAGGCTTCATTAGACACATGCAATGCCCCATTCCGCAATTCAGCGGTGAGGATGGCTTCTTCATCGATGATGTCGAGATCGATCTGGTTGCACAAGAGCTGCTTTACTAGGAATGGGTAATCCTTCTGGAGTTTGACAGTCCACGGGTCTCGGTTGGGGCGGTTGACCCAGCTCCGGATGGGTTCCAGCAGTGGGAGATAGTGCGCCCACAGGGTGCGGATCGGATACAGCACCGCCGCGTCGCACACGTGCTTCCCGCCTGTCAACAGCGCGCCCAGCCGCCCGACATAGACGTTGTACGCTCTTTGCGCTGCCTCACCTAACTCGTCCCATCCGAAGTATGAGGTGATCTGGTTGACTCCCAGGACGTATTGTAGATTGGCCTGACCCTGTCGCTCCGCCAGCGAAGCGTACCTGCCCTGGTTGTGCTGCTCCCAATCGGAGCTTTCGCTGTGAACCCGCTCACAGCCGGTGAGATGGGCCACGGACGCCACCTGCTTGATCGCCATGAACGACTCGCCCATGAAAGAGCCGCCGTGCAGCATGTCTTGTGGGTCTGAGTTGAGCATATCAATGCCGGGCAAATCCATACGGCGGATAACGGCGAACAGGCTACCGTGAAAGGCCAGGTGATCGGCAATGGTCTCCTCCAACAAGACATGTCCCGACGAGGCGATCCCGTGCTCCAGACACCAACGCTGCACCTGACCATAGAAGGCATCCGCGTAGAGGTGGGTGATCACGTCGTAATAGTCTTGCCGTACCCAACAGGCTTCCTCCGCCTCAGAGAAGAAGAGGTCGAACAAGTAGGGACACAGGTCATAGCCTTTAAAAGCATGGAACTGCTCGAGGAGATCGCTTGCCCACGGCACGGTCGGTGGACGATCGGTGAAAACTGGTGCGTCGATAACTGGAATCTTCCCCTGGAAACGCTCTGGTAAAGGGGCGACGTAATAGGTCATAAATGACGGCTCATCAGTGAAGATGGCCTCGATCTTATCCCAAAGTGCCTGGGGTAGCTCGCGACGATAAGCCGCGTGGGTCACCCGCAAGAAGGCTTTAGTGGCCGCCGGGTTGAGCAGATTTATGTAGTGTTTAAACTCGCAAACGTTGCCGGCGGCGTGCGTGCCTTCGTACATTACTCGTTCAGCCAGGTAAAGTACCGTCCACGCACCTTCCGGTGCAGACCAACACACCGTCCCCCACTCATCAGCTTGATCCGAAAGGTCGGTGACGCTGTCACGGGTTGCCTTATTGGGGTTACGCATTGCACCGGCCCAGATGAGCTTACGGCAGCTCACGGGCAGGCGAACCTCAACATCAGCAGGACCGCTCACCTGGGTGATGTAACATGCCAGACCCAAGGCGGTATACTCCGGATTGGCGCGCGTGACGATACCCCCTGCCGTGCCGCTGGGATAGCCCTTCTCATCATACAGCCATAGACGCAGGCTCAGGTCGCTGGCCTTCTGCAGACCGTGGCGCAGGATGTCCCACTGCCGAGGGCTTACCAGATAGTCTTGGAAGCCGACGTTGGTGACGATACCGCCAATGCCCAGCCGGGCCAGTTTCTCCAAATAGGCGTCTGGACCGCCGGAACGGGTCTTTTCGTCCGGCGCGGGTTGGCCGACAGCGCTGGCGTCCGAGTATTGGTCGAGGCCGTGGACAATTTGCAGCGGGCGATAGCAGTTGGGTGGGTTGGTGAAAATGGTGGGGTCGAAGACAGATTTGGTTTCCATACTAACCTCTTCGGACGACATACAGCCAATGCCCACAGAGGACATCGTCCACATCCACTATCAATTGTGTGTCAACTAACTGGAAAGGGACTTGGTGTTCGCCGTACCCGGCACGCCCATAGGCATCTTTACGGAGGGAACGACCACCGGGATGGAAGGCTCCTTGCCATACTTCCAGGCTCTCGACATCGGCCAAGTTAAATGGCAGGCGTACCTTGGCCGGAGTGCCGCACCAGACGCGATAGAGGGTATGGACATCGGGTAGTTGCTGTTCGGGCCGTAGCGGGTGCCAGGCGATGTCTACCGGTTGGTCAGCCCAG
>CAZPWU010000230.1:0-4727 GCA_964590325.1 uncultured Anaerolineaceae bacterium
CGAATTGCTATTACAGGAACAAGAACGATTTCGAGAAGACATGGAATTACTAGATGTAAAAGCGCGGTCAAATGGCAGCGCTTGATCTACCTCCAGGTTTTCTGCTGCGGATGAAACACCTCCTCGGCGAGGAATTCCAGGATTTTCTGGACATCTTCAACTCTTCGCCGTGCCATGGACTACGCGTTAATACACTTAAATTACCAATCGAACAATTTATCAATATATCTCCATTCCCTTTATCACCTATACCATGGTGCACAAGTGGGTTCTTAGTGCCGGACGACGAAAAACTCGGTAAAAATCCATATCACGCGGCAGGTTTATATTACCTGCAGGACCCTTCTGCCATGGCGGTTGTCGAGATATTAGCACCTCAACCTTCTGAACGTGTCCTGGACCTGGCAGCAGCTCCAGGAGGGAAGACGACTCATCTGGCTTCTATGATGAATGGACGAGGGCTGCTAGTTGCTAATGAAATAAAGACTAAGCGGATCGGACATCTGACGATGAACCTGGAACGCTGGGGAGCGCGCAATGTCCTCATCGCCAATGAGACCCCGGAGAGGTTGGCTGGCCATTTTGGAGCTTATTTCGACAGGGTGCTGGTCGATGCACCATGCTCCGGGGAAGGGATGTTCCGGAAAGATCCCACCGCCTGCCAGGATTGGAGTGAGGGAATGATCCAGGGATGTGCTGTCCGGCAGACAGCCATAATGCATTATGCGGCGCGCCTGGTCAGACCCGGCGGATGGTTGGTATATTCGACCTGTACATTTAACCCTGAGGAGAATGAAAGCACCATTACCCGCTTCATTCGCGAACATACCGATTTTAGCCTGGTCGATCCACCGCGATGGCCCGGTTTTACTACTGGCCGACCTGATTGGCTGCCAGCTAATGAGACACTACCCGAATTGCGGCGTACAATCCGCTTGTGGCCGCACAGACTACAGGGAGAAGGTCATTTTATCGCTATGCTGCGCCGAGACGAACCGGATTCTAAAAACCCAGGAATATCCCAACCGAGGTTGTGGCGAACAGATAAACTGCCCCGCTCTCTACAGAAAGTTTATGAAACCTTCTGTAGGGAAAATTTAAATGAAATACCTGCCATGGATAGGCTGGCTGTGGTCGGCTTCCGGTTATATCAGTTACCTGAAGGTATGCCAAGGTTAAACGGTCTACGGGTTATCCATCCGGGTTGGTGGTTAGGGACATTCAAGAAGGACCGCTTTGAACCAGCTCATGCCCTCGCACTGAGCCTGAAGACGAGCAATTGTTGTCACCTTCTATCTTTACCTGCCGATAGCCCCGAGCTGCTGGCATATCTAAGATGTGAAAACCTTGGGTTAGATAGTATAGATCAGTATTGGAGTGGTGAGAAAAAAGACGGCTGGGTAGTGGTGGCAGTCCAGCCTCATAATTCAAGTGCCTCGCCTCAGGCTAGAGATACATTCGCTTTCCCCTTGGGTTGGGGTAAGCGCGTCCAAGGCATCCTAAAAAACCATTACCCAAGAGGTCTACAGTGGAAATAGGACCATTATGACCATACAATCGCCTCAAATTGAAGAGATATGGCATAAAGGTTACAACCCGAATGTTACTCAGCGACTGATCTCTTTCACGCGACCTTACCGTTGGCAGCTCCTGGTGGCGTTGATCCTCATGCTGATCGCATCTATCGCATTTGTTGCTGGCCCCTATTTGGTCAAGATTGTACTAGACTCAGGGTTGGGAGTGATCGACTTCCTGGGTACTCTAGCGACAGCCCTGGTTGTATGGCTCGGTGGTACGGCAGTACTGGGCTCCTAAATCACCCCTGGTGTGTTAGTAGCAATAGAAGCCGCTAATAGAGCCATTGGGGCTCACGAATTCATACGAAATTTACGCCAGGGCTACGATACTCCCGTCGAAGAAGGTGGTGTTCTACTATCCGTAGGTCAGCGCCAGTTAATCTCATTTGCGCGCGCACTCCTTGCAGATCCGCGTATCCTGGTTCTGGACGAAGCCACCTCCAGTGTCGATACCCAAACCGAGCGTATTATCCAACAAGCCCTGGCACACCTCTTGCATGGTAGGACTTCGTTCGTGATTGCCCACCGTCTTTCTACCATTGTCAACGCCGAACGCATCGTGGTCATCCAGGATGGGCGGATCATAGAACAGGGCAATCATAGCGAGCTACTTGCCCTGGGTCAGGCATATTACCGGTTGTACAGTATGGGCTTCGAGGAGTGACTTCAGTTCGATTGACGCTCCTTTATGACCATGCTAGAATGATTCCAACGCATGATCATTCCCACTGAACCAATCCCCGAGACACCCCAATCGCCTCGACGAAGACGACGCCGAAGTTGGAGCATTCGTCTTACACCGGGCGGTCTGGCTCTCCTGATGGCATTAAACCTTATTGTACTCAGCCTCCTGGCTTGGCCGTTGGTCAAGATTAATCTGCCATTTTCTCCACGTGCATCGGAGCTACCTGAGCTAACCCCTTCTGATTTTAAAACGCTGATCACCCCATCCTCTACTCCAACTGCAATCCCTCTTCTGATCTCCTTTACCCCGATCCCACCCTCTCCAAGCATTACCCCCTCATCGACACCTGATCTATCAACTCCTGTGCCGTTAAAAAGTGTTTCCATCAAGGATGGGATCATCCTGCTTTCACTCAAGGAGGGAAACAATTTTCACTTGTTTGCCTACCAGCCTGAAGCTTTGTCATTAACACGCTTGACCAGTGGTCCATGGGATGACATCACTCCTGCTATTAGCCCAGATGGGACAAGGATGACATTCGCGTCCAACCGCAATGGCTATTGGGACCTGTATTTGTTGGAATTAACCAGTGGGATGGTCGTCCGCTTGACTGACACTCTCGAGTACGATGGTGCTCCTTCCTGGTCTCCTGATGGACTCTGGTTGATCTATGAAACATACCTGGACAATAACCTGGAATTAATGATCCGCTCGGTCGCCAATGACCAGCCTCCTGTCAGGCTTACTAACAGTCCTGCTGCTGATCAATCACCCTCCTGGTCACCGAAAGGTAGGAAAATTGCCTTCGTATCCAATCGCAACGGCCAAAACCAGGTTTGGATCGCTGACCTGGACAAAGCTAGTGAAGATCGTTATCAGACCATTAGCCAGAACCACATGGATAAAGAAGCCCATCCGGTATGGTCGCCTGATGGTAATAAATTAGCCTGGTCGACAGTTGAGGACGGGTTCCATAATTTGTATGTATGGGATAGCACACATCCCGGTGAACGACCCCAGAAAATAGGCAGCGGTGATTGGCCAGTCTGGAGCCAGGATGGAATAAGATTGCTCACCGTACTCCTGGCACCTAACCAGACATATCTGACAGCTTACCGAGTAGACACTCCCGGCCTTGTTTTACCTCCCATAGCAATACCCGGACCTATCAATGGACTGATCTGGGGAGACATGGCTCTGCCCTGGCCACTCCCGTATCCTTATAAAGACGCCGCAAATCTAACCCCAACACCATTGTGGCTGCCGGCGATTACCCCCGTACCTGATGTCCCCGGTGGGCGTCAGGAAGTGGTACATCTGAACGAGGTGGAAGCCCCGTTCCCGATGCTGCATGACATGGTGGACGAATCGTTCGCAGCCCTCCGCACCCGACTGGCGACTGATGCTGGCTGGGACTACTTATCAACTCTAGAGAACGCCTTCGTTCCGTTAACCACACCTTTAGACCCGGGGATGGGGAAGGATTGGTTGTATACGGGACGTGCTTTCGCTGTTAATAAATTACCACTCAATGCAGGATGGATGGTCGCCGTACGTGAGGATTTCGGCTCAGACACCTACTGGAGAATTTATCTACGGGTACGTTACCAGGATGGTTCCGCTGGTATGCCTTTACATGATGAGCCTTGGGACTTCAACGCCCGGTATAGCGGTGATACAACTGCTTACGAAAATGGCGGGGCACTGGCCCAAACCATCCCAGGTGGATATTGGTTGGATTTTACCCAACAGGTAGCGTCTTATGACTGGCAACGGCAACCTGCTCTTTCAACCTGGCGTGCTTCTTATCCTGCAGCGCGTTTCAATGAATATGCACTCACCGATGGCCTGAATTGGATATCGGCCATGCTCGAGCTGTACCCTCCGGAAGTGCTGGTCACTCCCTCTCCGATTATCCCCCCAACCCGGACATTGACCCCCACCTCGCGCTGGTACCAGTCTCCAACCCCCACAGTTACGCCCACAAATCGCCCGACACTGACCCCGATCATTCCAACCCTCACGACCACTCCTACTAATACAAGTACACCAACTGCGACGCTATCAGCATCACTCACTCCATCACCAACCCCCCGACCAAGCCAGAGTTCGACCCCAACTAAACCAACACCATCAACCATCATACCGCCAACCCCGTCGGTCACTCCTACCCCCGGTCCATGAGAACTATCCAACATATTTATGTCCTTGTTATCTTTTCTGTTATCTTAAGCGCGTGCCGGGGAGAGGCAGTTTCACCATCACCATTACCCCCTACTTCTACGAATGATGCCTTACGATCTACCTTGATCTTCAAATCAACCTCTCAACCGGCCCTTGGTACTCTGCCCCCCACGGATATTTTTATTCCTGAAACACCGCAACCAATAAACTCTGGACCTTCTCTTGGGCAGGTCCCTACCCCAGCACCTGACCCACTCCGTTTTGTGTTCCCAACCCCTGGC
>CAZPWU010000231.1:0-2446 GCA_964590325.1 uncultured Anaerolineaceae bacterium
CCCATATACGAGGATCCACCTCGGAAATTCCCAAAGAGCCATATATATTACGAGAAAAGTATACGTCAGATTTTGCAAAAATGCAAGATATGCTTACCCTTATCGTTTGACGCATATCCTGCTTACAAGTATAATTTTCTCATCTTCTTCCAATCTTTATGAGGTTAATAATCCTCTGAATCAGGTCATCTATGGCATTGAAGGGTAATCTTCGCGATTTTACCGTTACTCAGCTCTTAAATTTAATCAATATAGCCCAAAAAACTGGAACTTTGGTCGTAGAAGGACCCAATGAAAAGGTTTTTGTCTCATTTCGTGAGGGGAAGTTGGCTTATGCCCAGATAGGGGAAGACGGGCATAACTTGGCTTATGTCCTGCACCGGGCAAAAAAAATATCTTCATCTCAGTACCGTGCAATTAATGAACATGCTGGAAACATCAATGATAAGGAGCTTGGCCTTCTCCTCATCAATGCCAGTTATGTTACACAACAAGATATCCTTTCCAGCTTACAAGTGTATTTTATTGGGGTGGTCAACCGTCTGTTTACCTGGATTGAAGGTTTATTCCGGTTTGAAAGCAACCTTTTACCACCCGACGATAAAATAACCGTTCGCATTAGCCTGGAGAATATCATTATTGAGGGTTCCCGGCGTTTAAGGGAGAGGGAACAACTCCAGGATGAGATACCGAGTTTGGATATGGCTCTTAAATTTTCCGAGCGGCCAGGTACGAATATTCGCAACGTCAATCTAAGCGTGGAAGAGTGGCGTGTCGTTTCATATGTTAATCCCAAAAATACCATGCGACAGATCGCGTCTACGACGAAAATGAACGATATAGAGATACGCAGGATCGTCTATGGTTTGCTGCAGGCGGGTCTTGTCGAAATTGTACGCCCAGAAGGACGGCTGGTGAAACCCATGCAAGGTCGCCTCCCTGTTCCCCAAGCCAGTAAAGAAGAACAAAAATCTCTTATCAACCGCATTATTAGTCGTATACGGTCAATATAAAAGGGTTGAGGATAGCGGATTATGCAAACGGTCAAGATGGTAGTCACTGGCCCATTCAATTCAGGTAAAACTGAATTTATCCGTTCGGTCAGCGAGATTGATGTCGTATCTACGGAACGCAAAATATCTTCTGAAACGGAGAGGATCAAGGAGACTACCACAGTGGCAATGGACTTTGGACGGATCACTGTGGATAATGATTTGGTTCTCTATCTGTTTGGTACCCCTGGACAACGCCGATTTGATTTTATGTGGGAAATTCTCTCAGAGGGTATGTTGGGTTTTATCGTTATGGTGGACAGCACTCGCCCAGAAACCTTTCGAGAGGCTCGTAGTATCCTCGAAACATTTCGCGCTTATGCTCCAACACCATATGTTGTTACAGCTAACAAGCAAGATCGCGAAGAAGCCTGGGAGTTGGATGATATGCGCATCGCCCTTCGCCTGGACAGAAAGGTTAAGCTACTCCCCTGTATCGCCACTGAAAAAGAAGCTGTTAAGAGTGTTTTGTTGGAGCTGTTGTATAGCATCCTTGCTGAAATGGAAGCGAACTGAGGTTATGTCAGCCTGATTCAGGCTAAGAATGGTGCCGTGTCATCTATTACCACTGACCAAGGAATTGTACATTATGAGGTATATGGGCGGGGACATCCGGTAATCCTGCTACATGGATATCTTGGTTCCTGGGGTCTGTGGCAGGATACCATGGCTTACTTGGGCAATTATTACCGAACATATGCATTGGATTTTTGGGGGTTTGGCGAATCAGGTAAAAAGCGTAATACCTACGCAGTGCAAGATTTTATAACCCTTGTCGACCAGTTTATGGATCAGTTGGGGATCATGCAGGCTCCACTGGTCGGTCACAGCATGGGTGGAACGGTCAGCCTCTCGGTTGCGGTTCAGTTCCCTAATCGGGTCCAAAAAGTGGTGGTTGTTGGCTCACCGGTTGTGGGCTCATCATTGTCCTTTATGCTTAAGCTTTTTGGCCGCCGTCCAATTGGATTTATCGTTTACCATAATTTGTGGGCTTTTAAGCTCTTGTACCATATAATCGCTCCTCTTTATTCACAAGACCGGCGTTGGCCTCAGATGATGGATAGGGATGTTTCGAGCACCACATTGGAGTCTTTCTTCATGAGCGTCGGTTCTTTGCGTAGGACCGATTTAAGACCATTCCTGAGCCAGATCAAGATCCCTGTAATGGGGATGTATGGAGATCGCGATATTGTTGTCCATCCGATGCAATGGAAACCTTTGCTGGACGGCGTCCCTCAAGCTCGCATTGAACGATTTAAAAATGCAGGTCATTTTATTATGCTGGATGAACCCCAACAATTTATGAGTATCCTGCATGGCTTCTTGGACTGTGATTCTTCCCATCTATGAACGGCCAAACTGAATTTGTTTATTATTACCCCAATAGAGTGGGG
>CAZPWU010000231.1:2546-4711 GCA_964590325.1 uncultured Anaerolineaceae bacterium
CCCATCTATGAACGGCCAAACTGAATTTGTTTATTATTACCCCAATAGAGTGGGGAGAATTATATTTCAAGCTATGCAGGAAGTCATAGGTCATAATGTCCTCAATGTTGAGGAAACCCTTTGGATTGCAAAAGGTGATGCGACCTGCACGATTGATATTGATAAAGAGGCGTTAGATTAAATACTATTATGCTTAAGATTATCTTACAGGACCCACACTACCTCTACCCATTTAACGAAAGAGCTCGTGATCTGAGGATCATGAATAAGCCTTTATGGTTAATTCAACGCGATGTCCTCACCCCTTATGTAAATCGCGAATTGGAACTACCAATTGGTGCTCCGCTACCTGATGTACATGAGGAGTGTATCGTTCACCAGGATAATTTATTTTTTGACTCTGCATATATCCAGGCCTTTTTTGATGAAGCAATAAAGCGACCAAGTGCTAGTCAGGCCGCTTTTTCGATCAACGATCGATCTTTTCGGGAACACGCGCTGCCCCTTTCGGTATCCTATAAGCCATGTGGCGATATTTACTTGGCCGATTTATATTATTATCCACGCGGCCCTCATGAGGAACCCAAACCCCTTGTCATTGACTTAAATTCTATTGAAGCTGGATATTACCACGTTCCGAGCTACTATATGACAAGCGAGCAAGGAGACTTAGTTTTCCAGGTCCCTAAACGAAGCTTGATCGCTATTGATACATGGGTACACATCTTCATTTCCGATGTGGTATTCGGCCTTTTCACGCGCGGGGCCCGTTTTGAAGAGCATCTGGATAATGATCCATTCTTCAAGCTTCGTATACTGGCTCAGGCTATGTATGAAGGGAAACAAGTGCTAGAAAGTTCTAGTGTCGTTCAAATTGGGCGTAACTGTACAATAGATCCAAGCGCAATCATCCACGGACCAACTACGATTGGCGATAATGTAACTGTTGGGGCGGGAGCTGTCATTGAGAACTGTATCATCGGCGATAATGTTAACGTGGGTCAGGGCTGCCAATTAATGCTCTCGGTGATCGGTGACGGTTCTTTTTTACCTTTCCGAGCGGCGTTATTTATGACCACCTGTATGGATAACAGTGAGGTAGCCCAAAATGCCTGCATACAGATGTGTGTGATTGGTCGTAACACCTTTATCGGCGCTGGATCTACCTTTACGGACTACAACCTGTTGCCTGCTCCCTTGCGCGCTTTAGATGGAAACGGTAAGTTAAACATTGCTAACCGACCGGTCCTGGGAAGTTGTGTTGGTCATAACTGTCGTCTAGGATCAGGATTGCTCGTCTTTCCTGCCCGCACCATCGAATCCGATGTTGTCCTTATCGCGTCCAAAGAGCGCAGGGTAATTGACCATGATGTGCGTTATGAGAACAGCGATCATCATTCGCTTAAGTATGCACACCTGCATCTTCGCCTCTATCCACGTCCCGGCGAAGTCAGTGATCAGACCTGGTAAGTTGTGGTGACAAGAGGGACTTGGTGCTAAAATATTTTAATATTTATGTGCCCTGCAATGTATACATAAACAGTATGTGTTCGGCAGAATGCCAGGAAATAAATGGGAACATAAGGATACCGGGGAGGCCTAGATGAGTAAATCCCGACTTTTAATTGTTGAAGATGATTTTGATATCTCTAACATGCTACGGATCTATTTTACGGGTCAAAATTATGAGGTTGATGTCGCACCCCGTGGATCGGCTGCTTTAGAGAAAACGCGTCATAACCTGCCACACCTCATCGTGCTGGATATCATGCTGCCAGATATTGACGGCTTTGAGGTTTGTCGGATATTACGTACAAACACCCGCACCAGTCACGTCCCAATTATCTTTCTAACCCAGAAGGATGAGCGAAGTGACAAGTTACAAGGACTGGAATTGGGTGCGGACGATTATATTACTAAACCCTTTGACATCGAGGAGCTGAAGCTGCGTGTGCAAAGGGCGATCACCCGTTCTGAACAACAGAGCCTTACTGATCCACGCTCTGGATTGCCTTCCGGCAGGTTGATTGAAGAACAGCTAAGACGGATAATACGCCAGCAGAATTGGGCATTAATAGATATCCGAATTAACCAGTTTGAGCCATTTAAGGACTTGTATGGTTTTGTTGCTGGCGATGATGTACTTCGTTTCACTGCTATGATGA
>CAZPWU010000232.1:0-4708 GCA_964590325.1 uncultured Anaerolineaceae bacterium
ACTCGCCTCGGTCACTTCGATGAAAGAAGTGTTTATGTCGCTCAAGAGGCCAATCACCCCCGTGTTGGTGACTTTGATCTGGCCAAAGATACAATGACTGGAAGTGTATAAATCGGCCGGGATTAACCGGGATGTAATCGGTTGAACCATACTCACCTCCCAAGGTCTATCTCTTCCACTCTCAGGGTTGAGGCCGGTCTATTCCGGGTAGCCCGGTCCTGCGGCGGGCGTTAGAGCGCCGCCCCGTAGCTGGATTGAGCAGTGTGTTGAGCCAGTTGATGGCGCGGCTGTCGTACTCACGCCGTCCACATACGTCGCAAACCCAGGATGGGAAATTAGGCACCGTGACCAGCTCCTGGTTCAGCCAGGTGAAATAGGTCAGGTAATGCAAACGTAAAACACCTGTATGACATTCAGGACAGGGTAGGACATTTTCCACCGGTCGATCATCGTTTTCTGTCATAGTCATCTCACCAGGTTATCGCTCTAATGCGCGGCGCTCGCGATTGAGAAATGCTCGATGATGCCCCATTGGGCAGGGGGCCAATAAACCAATACCGCTTTGCCGATCACCTCGTTAAGGAGAACGGGGCCCCAATTATGGGAGTCGGAAGAATTGTTACGGTTATCTCCCAATACGAGGATAGCATTTTCAGGGACTGACCAGCTTCCCGAATATGTTGGCTGGGCAGTGATGTAGGTTTCCTGGATGGGCTGGCCGTTTACGTAGACCTGTCCGCCGGCGACCTCGATCTTATCCCTGGGTGTCCCGATGACACGCTTGATATATTCCTCCTCGGGGTCACGCGGGGGATGAAAGACGATCACATCGCCGCGCTGCGGGCTTCCAAACTTATAAGGCAGCTTGTTGACAATAATGAATTCGCCGTTGTGGAAGGTAGGTTCCATGCTCGAACCATCCACTCGAACGCGCGCCGAGACTGTGTTGATCCCGGCAAAAAGAATCACCGTTAAGAGGATCGTTTCGAAGATATCCACGACCGCGTGCCGGAACCCTGAACGGTTTTCGATGGGTGTTCCCGAGTCGGGGATTAACTCAATCTGATTTTCCACATGCCTCCGATCTTCCCGTTAAACCGTTAAAAAGTGTATGCCTCTACATTCGGGAAGACACACTGAGGATTATAAAGCCGCTTTCAGGCGAGGACAAGGGTCAGGATAATTTACGGTTTTGTGGGGTAAGGAACAAACAGTTCTTCTAATAACCCTCGCCGGGCGACTGAGACTGCCCTTGATCGAGTGTAGAACCCTGCAAAGCTTCCTGCACGATCTTAATGCCAGAGCTCGTCCCAATGCGGGTGGCTCCGGCTTTGATCATGCTGATAGTATCGGCCAGGTTGCGTACGCCGCCCGCGGCCTTGATGCCCATCTCCGGCCCGACCACACCTCGCATCAGGGCCACATCCTCGGCGGTCGCACCACCGCCAGCAAAGCCGGTGGACGTCTTGACATAGTCTGCCCTGGCCTCTTTTGCCAGCCGGCAGGCAGTGATCTTCTCTGACTCCGTGAGCAGCGCGGTCTCGATGATGACTTTCACCAGGGCACCGGCGGCATGGCCTGCCTGCACGACCCCGCGGATATCATCAGCTACCAGCTCGTTATCCCCACCTCTCAGCGCGCCGATGTTGATCACCATGTCCAACTCGTGTGCGCCGTGGTCCAGGGCGGTTTGGGCTTCAAAGGTCTTCACTACGGATGCGTTGGCTCCCAGGGGGAAACCGATCACCGTGCACACCTTGACCGGACTGCCGGACAGCAGCTCAGCGCAGCGGCGCACATGGGTAGGGTTGACGCATACCGAAGCAAAGCCGTACTGGCGGGCTTCGGAACACAATTGGGTGATCTGGCCAGGGGTGGCCTCTGGTTTCAGCAGGGTATGGTCGATCAGAGCTGCCAGGTTGGGGAGGTTTGAGATGCCTCCCAACCCGGCATTGTTTTTCACTTCAGGGTTCACCATTCGTTTACCTCATTTCACGGCGCAGGTACTTGGAAGACAAGCAGACTATCATCTGCGCGGGCGCATGACGAGACGGATGGGTGTGCCCAGATAACCGTAGGAGCTGCGGATGCGGTTTTCTAAAAAGCGCAGGTAAGTGAAGTGAGCCAGCTTAGGGTCGTTAACGTACAACAAAAAGGTGGGTGGGTCGCTGCGCACCTGGGTGCCGTAGTAGATCTTGAGCTGGCGACCGGTGTGGGAGGGGGCGACGTGCTTATCCTGGGCATCCTGCAGAATCCGGTTGATCTGCGAGGTTGACAGGCGTACCAGGCGCTCCTCCTGTACCCGCAGGGCCATGGGCAGCACCTGGCTGACGCGCTGGCCGGTCAGGGCTGAGATGAAGAGCACCGGCACATAGTCCATGAAATTCAGCTCCTGGCGCACATGCTGGGTGAAGCTCTCCATCGTATAGTTGTCCTTGGTGATCGTATCCCACTTATTGACCACCACCACCACGCTTTTCCAGGCTTCCAAAATAAAGCCGGCAATATGCGCGTCCTGGGCGGTCAGGCCGCTGGTAGCCTCGACCATCAGCAGGGCTACGTCAGACCGTTCAATCGCCCGCAGGGAGCGCAAAACGCTGTATTTCTCCACCCCCGGCTCGATATGGCCCCGGCGACGGATGCCGGCCGTGTCGATCAGTGTCACCGGCACCCCGTTGAACTCCAGGTGGGTGTCGATGGCATCGCGGGTGGTGCCGGGGATCGGGCTGACGATGGCGCGCTCTTCCCCCAACAGCCGGTTGAGCAGGCTGGACTTGCCCACGTTTGGCTTTCCCACGATGGCGACCTTGACCGATTCGTCTTCTACCTCTTCGCCTCGGTCTCGGAAGGTGGCCACCAGGGCGTCGAGCATATCGCCGGTGCCGGTGCCGTGCAGCGCAGAGATAGGGTAGGGGTCTCCCAGGCCCAGTTCGTAGAACTGCAGGGCCTGCGTCCGGCGGGCTTCGCTGTCGCTTTTATTTACTACCAGCAGCACCGGCGGTTTAAGCTGCCCATTGACTTCTCTCTGAGACCGGCGCAGGATCTGGGCTACTTCCTGGTCGGCCGGCGTGACGCCGCTGTCGGCATCGGTGATAAAGAGCACCGCGTCGGCCTCGCGAATGGCAATTTCAGCCTGGGCACGGATCTGCTCGATAAATTCTGCCGAGCCTACTGATAAGGGTTGCTGGTTTTTCCCCGGCCCGGTTTGGGTAGGGTCAATGCCTCCGGTATCGACGATGTCGAATACTACCCCGGTCCATTCCGCCTCGGTCATCAAGCGGTCGCGCGTGGTGCCGGGGATCTCATCGACCACTGCCAGGCGTTCCCCTGCCAGGCGGTTAAATAAGGTGCTTTTGCCCACATTAGGACGCCCGACCAGGGCCACCATGGGTTTTGACATTTAGGCTCCTACATCAATGTTTCGGGGTGGGGGTAATGGTTGGCGTGGGCACAGGCGTCGGGGTGGGTGTGGGCGTTGGGGCTTCTACAATGACTACCTCAACCGTCGCTGGCAAGATCGATACGACCTGCACCCCAGGCGGCAGCAGATCGACCACCGGGATGATCTGGTGCGTCCCCACGCCGAATCCGGTCAGGTCCACTTTCACGCGCAGGTCAGACGGCTTTAGGGTATTCAGCACAGGCACCGGTCCGGAGAGGATTACGTCTACCGTGGTAGGGGCAACTTCGGCCAGCAGACCGGGGGTCAAGCCGGTGATCTCCACGTGCAGAGAAACGGTCAGGCTGCTTTCAATCGGCGCGATACTCACCTGGACGAGCACCTTCGGATCTCCGACCACGGAGATGCCCTTTGGTAGGTTGATTTCAACGAGGCGTTCAAAATCATACTCAGCATTTGCCAGATCCAGCGGCTTAGTCTCCACATAGCCAGGGAGAGCATCGACCAGGCGCGGGTCGGAGGAAAACACAATCACGTTGGGTGGATTGACAAAGATGTTGGTAAGCTTATACCCGCTGGCGACCTGGCCTGTGGTGACCACTTTGACGATCACGTTGCGATAGCCCCCTAATAATTCAATAGGCTGGGTGACGACCATCGAGTCTGGTGTCAGTGTAATGCCCTTGACAGAGACTCCGTTGGCATCCAGCGCTGCCAGAGGGAGCGTGGCCACTACTTTCTCAGTAGCTCCCGCTATATTCAGCGTAGTTTTGACCTCTTTGACTTTGGATACAAGCGAATCGGGGCCCGATATAGAGACTTGTCCGGGGTCCATCGTGGGTGCATCAGCCTTATATCCCTGCGGGGGTTCCCCCTTCACCTGTAGGTTGATCGTAAGCACGCGTGTCACCAACGGTTCCAGGGTCAGTCCGATTTCCTTAGGATCAACGCTCACCACCCGCACCGGTCGCAGGCTCACCTGCACCTGGACGGGTACGGTATGGCGGCCAGCCCCCAGGCCCGAGAGATCCACCCAGGCGCGGATCGTATGTTCATCAGAAATTAATTGGGTCCAAACAGAATTCGGCGCATTCAGGGTTATCTTGACGGAGGTGGGGATGTCGCCCATCAACAGCAGGTCCGAATCCTGGCCGATGATCTCGATCGGCACCGGACGAGGATATTCATTCTCTTTGTTAGGATTGGCAGCCGTGACCGCTGAAACCCATACCACTAACGCCAGGAGAAATGACAGGATCAGGGTGCCCAGGTTCTTGCCTAACCAGCGCAGCGGAACCAATAACATCG
>CAZPWU010000233.1:0-4690 GCA_964590325.1 uncultured Anaerolineaceae bacterium
GCACACTGTCCAGATCGAGTAAGGCCGTTACCGCGCGACCGATACGTTGAAGGGTCTCCAACCCATCGATCCGCCTCCGTAAGGATTTGGTTTCCCGTCGGGATTCCAGATGGGCCCAGCTATTCCAACGTTTACGGTGTTGCAGGCCACGATCTACAGCTTGCAGGACGACCTCGCTGACCAGGGGTGGATTAAAATAATCACAGAATCCGTGGCGTAAGGCCTTTAAAACCATCGATTCCTGGTAGGGGTTGGTGAACAGGATGATAGGCAGGTCCGGGTACTGGTCTTGTAATCTGGCTGCCAGGTCGAGTCCGCTGCCGTCCACCAGCGGGTCTCCCAAAATCACCAGGTCGGGAAGATCGGCTTTAATCAGGGACTCGGCACTCTGGCAATCCGAGGCCAATTTCACCTTGTAACCCGCCGGACGCAAGGTGTTGTTCTCTAGATATTGAGCGTTCTCTGGGTCTGAAAGGATAATCAGAATGTTTTCGTTAGCCATGCAACGTCGTAATCCACTGTTTCATTTTGATGATGGGAGTGTAAAGTGGAAAGTTGAGCCTTCTTTTGGCTTACTTTCTACCCAAATCTTCCCCCCATGGACTGTCACGATTTCCTTGACCAGAGCAAGCCCAATCCCCAGGCCTCCAAATCGCTCGGTTGAAAATTCAGCAGCCTCGTGAGAGGGCTCAAAAATATGAGGGATATGCCTGGAGTCTATCCCAATGCCATTATCCTGTACCATTACGTAAGCCTGGTTGTCATTCGTACGATCGACGCGCACGGTCACCTGTCCTCCTTGCAGGCTGAACTTGATGGCATTAGAGAGCAGGCCCTCTATAACTTTGGCGATTTGAGCCTGGTTGGCATGAACCATAATAGGTTTCGCGGACAATTCGGCAAACAGCGCTACGCCGCCATGCTGGGCTGTTCGCTGCGAGCGAGAGATGACCTGGCGAGTCAGGTCATTCAAATCGATCGCTGATCTTTGTGCAGGAAAATCGGCCTGATGCTGGATGGTGATGCTATCCACAATATCCACCGCCTGTGCCAACTTATCCTGGGCAGCCCGTAAGGCTTCGACCTGGTCTGGGGTGGGTGTACCCTTCTGACCTTCCAGGAGTCCATCAAGACAGCCCTTAGCAGCCAGCAGCGGCAAATGTAATAAGCGGGACACCTCTTGCAGCATCTCATCCAGGATACGCTCGTTATATTGGGAGTTCTCGGCGGCTTGCTGCAGAGACCGGGCGCGTTCCTCTATTGCCTTAAATAAGCGCGCGTTGACCAGCGAGATTGAGGCATAATCGGCAACCGCTTCAAGCAGAGCCTGGTTACTGGCACCGAACGGTTGAGGGATCTTTCGTACCAGGACCAGCAGACCTACCACCTCTTTCTTGACCTTGACCGGCACCACCAGAATGGACTGACCCAGCCGGGATACCTTGAAACGCTTGAGCGGGTCGCCATGAATCGAGAGCGATTCACCCGAGAGAGCCACCAGAGAGCTGATGCCATCATCCCACGGCTGGTCGATCTTGGCTGCGACCGTGGTCGGCAGGTTACGATAAGCGCTGAGGATGAATGCCTTGCCGCGCTCATTGCGCAAGAGCAGCCAGCCACTATCAGCCTCCGTGATGTAGACTGCGCCTTCGACGATTTTATCGAATAACGTACGCTGGTCGGTGATCGATGTAACCGCTTTACCGATGGCAAAGATGGTGGTCAGCTCCCGTACGCGGCGCTGCAGTTCCTGGTTGGTTTGCTTCAATTGACGGGCCAGCATCTCGCGCTCGCGCCGTGCTCTGACCTGCTTGAAAACGCGCTCCACTGCAGAGACGACTTCAGCCTCTCGTACAGGCCAATACAGGAAGTCGGAAGCTCCCAGGCGGAAAGCCTGGACAACGTCTCCCTCCATCCCTTTCTCCGCCACGACGATCACCGGGACGTCTAACCCTTGTGAAGACAGTGCCACCAGCAGGTCTTTACCGCTTAAGCCGGGCAGGTTGAGGTTGGCAATGATCGCGTCGGGAGCGAAGCGGACGGCCTCTTGGATCGCCTGAGCAGCAGCTCCTACAACCTCAACCCGGTACCCCATCGGTAGCAGAGTCTGGCGGGCGATCAGGTCACTGACGTCCGGGTTGTTTTCTACAAGCAAAATACGCTCTTGCGGTGGGTTCATACGTCATAATCATAGCACGGTTACAGAAAAAGCGGGTCAAAAAGTCATTGCTTTGTTAGCGTTGGGTTAGAATTATATAAAAAATTGCCTAGGGTCTTGACTTTGTATACCTGCCGCGCATAAAATGATATAGTGATAGCTGTTTAGGCTTAAGCCTTCGCTGAAGATATTGCTGTAAAAGGGTGTGCGTGGGAAGCATACGCCCCCTATGCACACCCTTTAGGGCTTCCTCCTGCCAGGATTGGGCAGGTATAATAATAGTATCGCGGATTTATCATTTTTTACCTAACGTTTTAGCAATTTCCGATATACAACGCTATGGAATATAAGGATTATTACAAAACACTGGGTGTAGACCGAAAAGCAACCCAAGCCGAGATCAAACGGGCATACCGTAAACTGGCACTGCAATTTCATCCAGACCGGAACCCGGGAGATAAAAAATCAGAAGAAAAGTTTAAGGAAATTAATGAAGCGCACCAGGTATTGAGCGATCCTTCTAAGCGCGCCCGCTATGACCAGTTGGGCGAGTCTTATGCAAACTGGCAGCAAAGGGGTGCTCCTGCCGGTGGATTCAACTGGGATGACTGGTTCACAACTGCCCCAAGCGGGAATGTGCGCGTCGAAGTGGGCGACCTGGAAGACCTGCTGGGCGGTGGATTTTCGGATTTTTTCGCCCGTATATTCGGTGGGATGCCTGATATGGGATCTACCTCGTCCAGAAGGGGGGCGTCCCGCCGCCCGGTGCGGCAAGAACGTCTCTCCGCCCAGCAGCAGGTGACCATCAGTCTGCTGGAAGCTTACCAGGGCACTTCTCGCAGGGTTGACATCGATGGGCACCGCCTCGAAGTTAAAATCCCTGCTGGGGCGCAAACTGGCACGCGCGTGCGCGTGTCTGGCGCAGTTCAAAGTCCTGATGGGCAAAAAGGAGACATCTACCTTATTATCCAGGTTGCAGATGACCCTCGATTTGAGCGCAGAGATGACGACCTGTATACGGATGTCTCTATTGATCTCTACATGGCTGTGCTGGGGGGCGAGGTGGCTGTGGCCACGCTGACCGGTAATGTTGTATTGACCATCCCGGCGGGTACCCAGCCTGATCAGACTTACCGACTATCGGGTCGGGGGATGCCTCATCTTCGAAATCCTCAATCTCATGGTGATTTGTTTGTGCGCACCAAGGTGAAAATCCCGCGTAACCTGACTCCTCAACAGCAAAAGCTGTTCAGGGAGCTATCACATTCATAAGCATCCGGCGATATCTCTTCCCAGTGGCAGGAAGCCTTTGGGGCTATACTGGCATCTCGATCGCTGGATTTTAGACCTTTAACAACAAGAGGAGGCTAACATGTTGACTGATCGTGATTTGCAGGAATTGCTGAGTTACAAAGCCGAGCATCCTGTGGTCAGTATTTACCTGAACACAGATCCCTCTGAGGGCAGTGCTGACGCTTATAAGCTGCGCTTGCGGACCATGCTTAAGGATGTCGATTTACCCGCCGATGTTGCAGCAATCGAGCATTTCTTTGCACGCGAATATAAGTGGTCGGGACGCAGTGTGGCAGTATTTTCGTGTGCACCGGAAGGCTTTTTCCGGTTTTATACTCTGGCAATTCCTGTAAGCAGCCGCGTGCACGTCGGCGATAATCCTCATGTCAAGCCGTTGGCTCATTTACTGGACGCGTATGGCGGGTATGGTGTGGTCCTGGTCGATAAACAGGGGGCACGCGTATTCCACTTCCATCTGGGAGAGTTGCGTGAACAGGAAGGCGTTATGGGAGAAAGCGTGAGGCACACCAAGCGCGGTGGAGCATCCACCGTGCCGGGGCGGCGCGGTGGCGTTGCCGGAAGGAAAAATTACACAGAAGAAGTGACCGAGCGAAATATGAAGGAAGCCGCTGAGTTTGCGACCCATTTCTTTGGGGAGAAGAATGTGCGACGTGTGCTGATCGGGGGTACAGACGATAATGTGGCCCAGTTCCGCAGCATGCTCCCGAAAGCCTGGCAAAGCCTGATTGTAGGTGCTTTTCCGATGAGCATGACTGCCAGCAAAGATGAGGTTCTGGAGCGCGCCATGCAGATCGGGCAGGCTTCCGACCGCGGCCGTGAGTCTCAGCTGGCTGATACAATCGTGACCAATGCAGCCAAAGGGCGCGGTGGTGTTGTGCGGCTCGACGATACTTTGAGCGCGGTACACGAGGGCAGGGTGCAAATCCTGCTGATCCGCGAAGGTTTTCATGCCCCCGGGTATCGCTGCCAGGGTTGTGGCTATCTGACCGCCCAGTCCATTGCTATCTGCCCATTCTGCGGTAACGCATTCGTACAAATACCGGATGCCGTTGAAATGGCTGTCCACAATGTCATGCAGCATGGCGGAGATGTCGAAGTCCTGCATGACGAGGAGATCACAGAACGCTTTGGAAATATCGGGGCGTTGTTGCGATACTAAGCATAAACCCTCACGGAATAGCCAAAACATGGCACATTCCGAATATGGAGAAATTGCGT
>CAZPWU010000234.1:0-4604 GCA_964590325.1 uncultured Anaerolineaceae bacterium
GTCCCTGCCCTATTGATTGGGGCACCTCTATATAGAGATGCATTCATAAATTTCGCACTAAAATCACATTTCCAATATTTCGAAGTGAATAAGTGTCTGACCGAACCGGATAATAGTAAGAACGCGGATGCGGAATCGCGAAAAGTGGTTTTAAACCTTGCCGATATATCACCAGCAATACTAGGTTTGATTAACAAGGAATAAAAGACGAATTGAGATGATGGTTAGCGCTTTGTGCCTGCTATCATCTCAATTCGTTTAGATTCTAGAGTAACAGCGGGGTTATATTAATCCCACGGCTTTACCGACCATCTCGAATATTTCCAACATGCGGTCCAGTTGTTCATCCGTATGGGTTGCCATATAGCTGGTTCGCAACAATTGATGACCCTCCGCTACAGCCGGAGATATCACCGGGTTTACAAAGACTCCATTATCAAATAGCATCTTCCAGGTAAAAATGGTGCGCATGTCATCACCAATGATTATCGGTATAATCGGCGAAACCGAATTACCGATATTAAAACCCAATCTCTGGAATTCATATCGCATCCGGGCTGATAGCGTGTTCAAGCGTTCAATTCTTTCGGGTTCCGTCCGCATGATTTCCAAAGCTGCTTTCGCCGCAGCGACATTAGCTGGTGGGATGCTGGCGCTGAACATTAAAGTTCGAGCATGGTGCTTGACATAGTGGATAATGTCATCATCGCCGGCGATAAAGCCCCCCAATGAGGCAAAGGATTTACTGAATGTGGACATGATTAAGTCCACCTCCTCAGTTAAATTAAAATGCGCGGCTGTACCCCGACCATTACCAAACACACCTATCGAATGGGCATCATCGACCATAAGCCGGGCTTCATAGCGTTTACATAGGGGAATCAGATCCGGTAAGGGGGCAAGATCACCCCCCATGCTGTAAAGACCATCGACTACGATAAGTTTACCTTTCTGTTCCGGAACACTTGCCAGGACACGTTCCAGATCATTCATATCATTATGGCGAAAACGCTTCGTTTCACCCCAACTCAACCGGGCACCATCTACGATGCTGGCGTGGTCGTCCTTATCCAGAATGACGACATCCCCACGGCTTACCAGGGCACTGATCGTCCCCAGGTTGACTTGCATCCCGGTGGAAAAAATTAGAGCTGTTTCCTTACCGACCCATTCCGCCAGCTCACGTTCAAGCTCTTCATGCATTTCCAGGTTCCCGTTCACATAGCGGGATCCTGTACAGCTTGTTCCATATCGAGCGATCGCATCCTGTGCCGCCTGGCGCACTTTCGGATGGATGGTCAGCCCAAGATAGTTGTTGGATCCGCACATGAGCAGGCGACGACCCTGGAAAACAGCCTCCGTACCCTCACTCTCAGACAAAGGGATGAAATAAGGATAGTAACCGCCAGCAATAGCTTCTCTGGCAATCGTGAACTTGGAGCATTTCTCGAAAATATCCATTCTACATATCTCCTTTACCACGAGTCTCGTAACGCCGATTCCTTGATGCCCATTTGACAAATAAATCCATTACAGGGTATGAAGCTCTCCCTAACAATCCCTTCACTCGATAGAGAAAATACCCTTCAAAACCTGGGATGATTAAATAAGTGCCTCTCCTGACACCTCGTACAATTGACCTGGCAACAGTCTCCGGAGGCATGGGTTTCCCTAAAGATGCCAGTGCTGCTGATTCTGGGGGTCTGTATTGTTTTTCATCTGCCAATTGAGGGGTATCGACATCAACCGGTAAGACAATAGACACCAGAATACCATGAGGCTTCATCTCATCGCGTAATATATCCGTAAAGCCAAGTACTGCAGACTTCGATGCTCCATAAGCAGAATATCCATACATTCCAATAATCACGACAATGGACGCTACATTAACGATATAACCGGACCCACGCTTTAACATTTCCGGAAGGGCTGCTTTTGTGATATGGACAGTCCCAAAGAAGTTGATATCCATCATCAAACGGAAAATGTCCAGGTCAAGGTCTTGAACATAGCCAGGACGCGTCACCCCGGCATTATTTACTATCAGATGGGGTACCCCCAATTCGTCTGTGACTTGCTTCACTGCCATTGCAGCCTGAGCCGGATCTGAGACATCCGCGGAGGTCATGCCGATATGCTGAGCGACGCTTACGCGAACCTTCTCAACCTCATCACGCGCAATATTTAACCTTTCCTCATTGCGCGCTACTAACCACACATGGTTTCCTTGCATAGCCAATAAATGCGCTGTCGCCAGGCCAATACCGCTGGAACCACCAGTCACCAGTGCTATCTTATCTCGTCCAATTACATCGGAATTCATTGTGACCACCTCTCGTACCTATAACACCTCACAACCTAAGAAGACACTATCCATAATAAATAGTTCTATGCTCATTATTAGTGGATCATGTAACCAATTAAAATAGAATGATAACCGAAACGAACATCTATCTCGTCGTAATTTTCAGCCACCATTCCGACACCTTTACAAAAGGTTATATCCGATGAACCCCCACCGTCAGGTGTCATCAGCCTAAAGCAGAATGAAAATTCTCCGGCAGGTGTATCGAACTGTGCCGGGCTGCCAGTCACGATTCTACAGCCATAAGTTCGAGAACTGGCAGGTGGTGGGGTCGTAGATACTTGGAGACGCTGGTCAGGACCTGGATACCAACATAAACCCTCAGACAAGGGAAGGACCAGTTCTAACCAGGAACGGTTTACCAGGCTGATAATTAGACGCCCATTTTGCCGGTAATAGTGACTGCCGTCTGATAAATACCAATACTTCTCACTTACTGGCGTATATTTTATATCCGGCGGTGAGTAACCGGAAGTCAAGACGACATCCCGTTGAATTTCTGTCACCTGATAGCCATCTTGGGCTTGGGTGGCAACAACAGTATCCGAGACTCGCCAGCTTGTCGTTTCATTTTCTGTATATACGGTATAGGAATAAATCCAGGTATTTCCCAAAGTCAGGGGGAAATCAGATAAGGGGGTTGATGACGATGTTATAGATGGGGTAATGAGACCATTTGTAGGAGGGAGTGTATACGTAATATTTGGAACTGGCTGGTTGATAGAAGCCGGATTTTGCACCATTCTGCTTGCAGGGCGATAGCAACCGACTAAAGTATAAACACAGACGGCAATTATATATAGTTTAAATAAAAAGCGTATATGCCTCAACATTGTTGGGATTTCTTCATTATAATCCCGAAGGGTTTGGCTTTGAACAACGCCAAACCCTTCGGTCTTATTATGGAGTTTCCCTGTGTCAGTGGTTAACCAACCTTCTCTTTGTGTTCCCTGACCAATTCACGACGTAATATTTTTCCCACCGTTGTTTTGGGTAATTCGGTCCGGAATTCCACTTCGGTAGGGACTTTAAACGCAGCTAACTCTTTCTTACACCATTCACGGATATCATCTACTGTGACCGTTTCTCCCGGTTTAAGCACCACCCAGGCCTTAACCGTCTCGCCGCGATAAGGGTCGGGGATGCCTGCAACACCAACCTCCAATACTTTGGGATGCTTCATGATTACCTCCTCGACCTCGCGCGGCCAAACTTGATAACCGCCCGGTTTAATCAACTCTTTTTTACGGTCCACTACATAAAAGTAACCATCTTCATCCATACGGGCGATGTCACCGGTATATAACCATCCGTCACGCAGTGTATTCTCCGTCTCGGTGGGCATGTTATGGTAACCTTTCATAACCTGGGGGCCTTTGATGACCAGTTCGCCTATCTCTCCCGTCGGCAGCACGGTTACACCGTCGTCAAGGCTGATTATCCGGCAGTCTACATCCGGAAAAGGCAGACCGATCGAGCCTGTCCTGGTTTCCCCATATAAGGGATTACAGTGTGTTGCGGTAGGAGCCTCCGAGAGACCATAACCCTCCACTAATTTCCCACCCGATAAAGCCTCAAACTTTTCTTTGGTTTCACGCATCAAGGGTGCTGAACCGGATATACAGGCTTTTACCGTAGCCAGGCTATACTTCCCTGCTTTTACATCAGGATGGTTATTAACCGCGTTATACATGGTAGGCACACCGGGGAAAATTGTGGTTTTATAATCCGTGATACTGGTCAGGATATCTTTTATATCGCGCGGATTGGGTACCATCACCATGGATGCCCCCGAACAGATCGCATAACACATCCCTGCTACCATTCCATAGACATGGAATAGAGGTATTGCCATGAGGACGGTTTCTTTACCTTGCTCGGCGTTAACGATCCAATGCATCATTTGTAATGCATTTGCCACCAGGTTGCGGTGTAACCCGATAGCGCCTCTGGGGATCCCAGTCGTACCACCGCTGTATTGGAAAATGGCCATATCCTCTGAGCTGACATCCACTTTAGGACGATCTTCGGGTTTATGCCGGCCGATCAGGTCTTTCATCCAGACATCACCCTGACTTAATTCAACGCGAAAACCGCCTTTTTTCTCCTGGGTAAGTGTAAATAAAAAGGACAGCACTGGTGGTAAGTATTCCTTGATATTTGTGACGACGAGAGTACGGATTTTTGTATTTGGTTGCACCTTCTTCATCATATTGTAATAATTACTCATAACAAGCAT
>CAZPWU010000235.1:0-4597 GCA_964590325.1 uncultured Anaerolineaceae bacterium
GCAGTCAAGCCCATGAACTGCCCAGGTAACATACTCATTTACAAGAACACAATGCACTCATACAGGGAATTGCCAATAAAAGCAGGAGAGTTTGGCTTGGTGTTCAGGCATGAGCTTTCAGGGGTGCTTAACGGGCTTTTCAGGGTTAGATGCTTTACTCAGGACGATGCTCCCATATTCTGCACAGAAGACCAGGTTGAAGAGCTTGATGCAGTCAACAATCCGGAAGACCCATCCGCAGGAACACGCAAAATACCCTTTACTAAAGTCATTTATATTGACCAGGACGATTTCCGCGAAGTCCCACCGCCAAAGTATTTCCGTTTGTCTCCGGGGCGTGAGGTGCGTCTGCGTTACGGTTATATTATCAAATGTGAGGATTTTATCAAAAATGAGCAAACGGGGGAGATCGATGAAATACGTTGCTCTTATGATCCAGGCACACGTGGGCGAAAAGCACCAGATGGGCGCAAGGTACAAGGAACCATCCATTGGATTTCTGCCCAGCATGCGTTGGATGCAGAAGTGCGCATGTATGACAGACTCTTTACTGTATCAAACACGGGTAAAGTAGAAAAAGACAAAAGCTTTCTGGACTATGTTAACCCCGATTCTTTAAAAGTCCTGCAAAAATGCAAAATCGAACCCAGCCTGGCTGGAGCTTCTCCAGGAACTCATTACCAGTTTGAGCGAAAAGGATTTTTCTGTGTCGATCTTGATTCCACCCCTGACCATCTTGTCTTCAACCTGACCATACCCCTGCGCGACACCTGGGCTAAGATCGATGTGGGCAGGAAAATCGGCTAAATTCCCTCCGATAGCATAGAAAATAATCCTATTTTTACAGGACAAATGGTACATGTCGCCTGGAAGAATATAGCATATAATCGTTGTGAAAAAATTCATTAATTGCACGGCTGTTACTTTCCGTAAGAGGAGCTGACATTGAGTCTCACAATCATTAAGAAAGCAGACCTGGTCGATTTTGTGCGCCATCTCCTACCCATTTATCGAGTAGGAGGACCGGTGGAGGCGAATGGTGGGTATGCGTTCAGGGTCATCGAAGACCCCGAGGAGCTGCGTTTGAATTATCCAACTACCATTCTGCCGCCCAAGAAATTTTTACTGCCCCCGAAGGACACTCTATTTGAGTTTAAAAGCAATGGCGACGGGGCGGTATTCTCGCCGCAAATGGATCCGCCTACGGTAATCTTTGGGGTGCATACCTGTGACCTGCATGCCATCCAACTGCTTGATCATGTCTTTACGACCGGGCATGCCGACCCGAACTACCTCAACCGGCGCAGCCATACCCTAATCGTCAGCGTCGAGTGCCTTAACCCATGTGATGAAAATTCTTTTTGCAAAAGCATGGGTACTCTCACGGCAGACGAAGGCTATGATTTACACCTGACCGACCTCGGCGACGAGTATGCCGTCGATGTGGGCACTGAAGCAGGGCGTTCACTGCTCGGCTATGCACAGACAACCCCGGCATCTGCAACGGATATGCAAAAGCTTAACGCTGTGCTGAGTGAGAAATGGCCCCGCTTCCCATACCGCTTGGATTTCGATGTCAGTGACCTGCCATCTCTCCTCAGCATGAGCATGAAAAGTTCATTATGGAATGAGCTCGGCGAACGCTGCCTGGCATGTGCTGCTTGCACAAATGTCTGTCCGACATGCTTCTGTTTCGATGTCAGAGATGAGGTCGAAATGGACCTGCAACATGGCAAAAGGGTGCGGGTTTGGGACTCTTGCCAGTTGGATGAGTTTGCGACCGTTGCGGGAGGTCATAACTTCCGCAAAAACTGCGCTCTACGCCAACGCCACCGGTTTATGCGCAAGGGTAAATATATCCTTGAAGCCCATAATTACCTGGGCTGTGTCGGTTGTGGACGCTGCGCACGGGCCTGTTTGGTTGATATTACACCTGTCGGAGTGTTCAATGAGCTATACCGGCAAAAAGAGGTTGGAGGTCAAGCATGATCGCGAACAATAACACGACACTGGTAAGACATGCAGAGGTGGATAACCAGCTTTTCTTGCCTGTCCCAGCCCGGATAATCCGAATTAAACCTCTAACAGCTCTGGAAAAGGTTTTTACCCTCGAGTTACCCGAAGGACTATCACTCGGACATCGACCCGGACAGTTTGTGGAGGTATCAGTCATGGGCGTGGGTGAAGCACCGATCAGCGTTAGCAGCTCCCCGAGCCGCAGCAATGGAATGTTCGAGATGTGTGTGCGCAATGTGGGTGATGTGACGAGTGCACTGCATCGACTGCAGCCCGGGGCGACTCTGGGCGTGCGCGGTCCATTTGGGCGGGGTTTTCCAACTGAGAAATTCCGCGGCAAGGATGTACTCTTTGCACCGGGAGGTCTGGGGTTAGCGCCATTACGATCCCTGATCAACCAGGTCCTTGATGAACGGGCCTTGTTTGGGAGGGTCATAATCCTGTATGGCGCGCGCACTCCCTCTGAGCTGCTCTTCAAAGATGAACTCGAGGAGTGGGGAAAACGCTCCGATGTTGAGCTGTTGCTCACTGTAGACAGGGGCGATGAAACCTGGAACGGTAATGTCGGTGTGATTACCACGCTATTCCGGCGTGTCTCAGTCTACCCGCGTAATACTGTAGCTATCACCTGCGGTCCCCCGGTGATGTACCGGTTTGTATTAATGGAACTGATAGGTAAAGGGATCTCTGAGGGTAACATCTACCTGTCCCTCGAACGCCGCATGAAATGCGGTGTAGGAAAATGCGGCCATTGCCAGATTAATAATGTATATGCCTGCCAATCCGGCCCGGTATTCGCTTATTCGGAGATCAAAGGATTGGAGGAGGCTTTATGAGCCAAAACGGTAAGCCTAAGATAGCCTTCTTTGACTTTACCTGCTGCGAGGGTTGCCAGCTTACGGTAGTGGATTCGCTGCAAACCTACCCGGAGCTTCTCGATGCGGTGGAGATCGTGCAGTTCCGTGAGGCGATGACTGAGAAGGGTGAGGATTATCAGATCGCTTTTATCGAAGGCTCCTGCAGCCGGCAGAGTGACGAGGAAAGGCTAAAAAAGATCCGTCAGCAGGCTGCGGTTGTTGTCGCTCTTGGAGCATGTGCTCATCTTAGTGGGGTCAACGCCTTGAAATCTCTTCATCCTCTGGATGAAGTACGACAGTACGTCTATGGTGACCGTGCAAGCTGGTACGATACCTATGATGTCCGCCCGATCGAGACTGTCATACCGATTAACTTTTTTATACCAGGTTGTCCGATCGACCGGGATGAGTTTATCAACTTTGTTAAGGCGCTCTTACTTGGTAAGAAGCCAGCCATTCCGGATTACCCTGTCTGTGTTGAGTGCAAACTGAAAGAAAACGTCTGCTTATTTACCCGAGGTAAAGTATGCCTGGGGCCGGTCACACGCGCAGGTTGCAAGGCGATCTGCCCGACCTATGGCCAATCGTGCGAGGCGTGCCGGGGCTTCATCTCGAACCCTAACGATAGCTCGATGCGCAATGTCTTGAGTGAGCATGGTTTAACCGTGGATGATATCACCTCGATGTATACCATGTTCACTACATACCAGGTCCGCCAGAAGATGATGCAACGCAAAGAGACCCCATAGGAGAGGCGGAGGAATAATGAATAAGAGAATTGATGTCCATCATGTGACCCGGGTTGAGGGACATGGCGATATCATCGTGGAAGTCAGCGATGGGAAGCTCAAGGAATGTCGATTCGAGGTTGTCGAAACCCCTCGCTTCTTCGAAGCCATGTTGCGTGGACGACCCTACCTGGAGGCCTCGCATATTACCAGTCGGATCTGCGGAATCTGCGCCACCGGCCATGCCACGGCATCGCTGCGAGCATCTGAGAAGGCTTTGAGAGTGGAACTGAGCGAACAGACAAAACTCCTGCGTAAACTGACATTCCACGGTGAAATCCTGGATAGCCATGTCCTGCATGCCTACATGCTGATCGCCCCAGATTTCCTGGGGGTGGGAAGTGTCATCCCCTTAGCAACGACCCATCGCGATGTAGTCCTGCGTGCACTACGGATGAAGAAGCTTGCAGGTGATATCTGCGCAGCGGTGACCGGACGGCATACCCACCCGATAGCTATGACGGTGGGCGGATTTACACACTTCCCTAAACTGGCTGAGCTCAAAGAGCTGCGTAAAAGGTTAGTAGACAGCCGGGCCGATGTGGATGCTACCGTTGAGTTGTTTGCAAAACTACCCTGGCCCCTATTTGAGCGGGATACGGAATATGTATCACTGACCAAGCCCGATGAGTACGCTTTCATCGATGGCGAGATCCTTACCAGTGATGGTTATCGTTTACCGGTTGAGAAGTATACAGAGGTAACGAACGAGTATTTAGTGCCCCATTCAAGCGCCAAACTGACACGCCATACGCGTGACTCATACATGGTTGGTGCGTTGGCGCGTTTCAATAACAATTATAAGCAGCTTCACCCCAGAGCCAAGGCTGCCGCAGAGGTCTTGGGGATCAAACCTAAAGTAACGAATCCCTTCCTGAACTCCGCGGCCCAGGTGGTGGAGATCGTGCACTGCGTTGAGGATGCGATCAATATTAT
>CAZPWU010000236.1:0-4592 GCA_964590325.1 uncultured Anaerolineaceae bacterium
CCTGTCATCAAGACCTTTTAAAGCCTGGTTCAGCTTTTCATCGGGGCGTGGACTACGTCCCCACCGATTACCAAAATAGATTCCTATCTGAGAGAGTATAAAGCCAAGTATTAATGAGGCCCAGGCTATCAGGAAGAGTTCCTGCTTACGGAAAGAAATAATCATCCCACCTGCTAGGATAGCCAAGCCTCCCAAGGTTGCTATTTGACCAATCCGGGCGTTACGACGGATCATTTTCTCGTTAATGACAATTTTCATCTTAACTCATTCTCCTATCTGGCCTCCCTGCACCTTTGCAGACCTTTGTAAATAACAGTTCTACTTCTCATATCTTCTCAGGATTAAGCAAGCGTTTTGTCCACCTAAACCGAAAGAGTTAGATAGCGTAACATTTACATTCTGTTTGCGCGCTTGGTTAGGTACATAATCCAAGTCGCATTCCGGATCAGGATATTCATAATTAATTGTAGGGTGGATGAAGCCTTTTGTGATCGTCAAAGCGCAAACGATCGCCTCCAACGCCCCTGACGCCCCCATGGCATGTCCGATCATCGATTTCGTGGAACTGATGGCGAGGTGATAAGCGTGCTCTCCGAAGACGGTCTTAATCGCGCGGGTCTCAGTGAGATCATTGAGTGGGGTCGATGTACCATGGGCGTTTATGTAATCCACATCAATCGGGTTTAGACCAGCATCAGCTAACGCCCAGCGGATCGCGCGTATCGGACCTGCGGCCTCAGGATCCGGAATTGCGATATGGAAACCATCAGCCGATGAGGCCTGACCGGCGACCTCCGCATAAATTCTAGCTCCACGTGCCAGGGCATGGTCCATATTTTCTAGCACTAATGCCCCTGCCCCTTCAGAAAAGATGAAGCCTTCGCGTTTTGCATCGAACGGGCGTGAGGCTGCTTCCGGATGATCGTTGTAATTTACTGGTAAGGCA
Source organism: uncultured Anaerolineaceae bacterium (assembly GCA_964590325.1). Lineage (GTDB taxonomy): Bacteria > Chloroflexota > Anaerolineae > Anaerolineales > UBA4823 > CAZPWU01. The sequence continues at coordinate 947 of CAZPWU010000236.1, forward strand.
TGCATCGCACAAAATCCACCAATAGAGAAATCTTTAATGATCGCTTCGGTACCGCCAGTGATGACGATGTCGGCTGCACCACGACGGATATATTCTGCAGCCTCGCCAACTGATTGGGTACCTGTCGCGCAAGCAGTGGTGATGGTGCAGTTAGGTCCTAGACATTGAAATTGGCGGGATATTACGAATGCAGGAATGTTGGGGATACCAGCCGGTAAGATAAAAGGATTGACGCGATCTATTCCTTGAGTACGCAGGACCTGGATTCCCTCATCTACCTTATCTACTCCTCCAATTGCTGTACCAAAAACAACACCGGCTCGTTCCGGCACTGGCATCTTTTGGGGTAAACCAGCATCTTCTACTGCTTGTATAGCAGCTGCCAGAGCTATTTGGGCTGAGCGTGGGATCCGGCGAGCCTCTTTACGATCCATATATTTTTCAGGTTCAAAATCAGGGATTTCACCCGCGATTTGGCACGGGAAACCGCTGGTATTAAATTGAGTGATGCGGCGAATACCTGATTGTCCTTTGAGTAGATTTTCCCAAAACATATCAATAGATGAGCCCAGTACGGTTATACCCCCAAGACCTGTTATAACTACTCTTGGTCGATTCATGGTGCCTCCGAAACACGCACCTCAGCCAGACGTTCTTGAATGGCTGTTCGTAAGGCTGTCAGGAGATCGGCTTGAACAGCCTGGCGTGCCACGCGGATAGCGCTCACGAGGGCGTGCGTATCAGACCGGCCATGACCGACAAACACTAGGCCATCGATCCCTAATAGTGGTGCTGCTCCGACCTCAGAAGGATCCATCATTTTTTTTATCTTATTAAAAGCAGGTTTGGCGAGTAGTCCGCCTATCTTTGTGCGTAAGGTGCTGGTTAATTCCTGGCGGATGATATCCGTGAGCAGCTTCGCAACTGCTTCACTGGACTTTAGTAGCACATTTCCCGTAAACCCATCCGTTACAACAACATCTGCCTGCCCACCAAAGAGTTCCTTGCCTTCGACATTGCCGATAAAGTTTAATCCGATGGCTTTCAAGAGTGGATAACTCTCTTTAATAAGCTCATTGCCTTTTCCAGCCTCTTCACCATTGGAGAGTAAGCCTACCCGAGGAGATTGTATCCTCCGGACTTTTTGGGCATATACTGAACCCATTACCGCGAATTGGAGTAAATATTCTGGTTTACAATCGGCATTGGCTCCGATATCTAATACCACGCAGTAACCATCTTTAACTGGGAAGAGTGCGGTTAACGCGGGACGCTTCACCCCTCGGATACGTCCGAGATGAAATAATGCATTTGCCATTGCTCCGCCAGTGTTCCCCGCAGTGACAAATGCATCTGCCTCGCCGGATTTTATCAAATCCATGCCGATAGCCATCGAATTTTGTGCTTTACGGCGTGCATTTTCGGCCGGTTTGTCATCCATCTCTAGTGTTTCCGGTGCGTGAACGATCCGCACAGGTGGATGATCCCCAGCCAGATCCTTTAAGAGGGGTTTCAACTGGTTCTCATGACCGACCAGTATGATTTCATCCCCAAATAAATGAGCAGCTTCCAACGCGGCATGTAACTCAGGCTCTGGATGGGTGTCACTCCCCATCGCATCCAGCACAATATTCATAAGACTCCTCATTTTCTTGACATAAGTGTAGAGCCGATTATAATACCAATGACCATCGCGCTGGTGCTGGAATTGGCAGACAGGCATGGTTGAGGGCCATGTGCCGAAAGGCATGGGGGTTCAAGTCCCCCCCAGCGCACAAAAAACCGCCGGATAGGCGGTTTTTCTATTTTCCCGAACGAATCATGTGGACATCATTTCATGGATAGAGTAGACTTAATTAATTATCTACCTACTCACTCTGACCCTATTCCGCGTATATATAACAAATAATGCTGAATTATAGAGGAGAATAATATGAAAAGTCTTTATCGGAATATCTTGATTGGGTTAATATTGGCCAGCTTGCTTATATTGGCTTGTACAGAAAGCAAGCTAAAGGTGCGTGTAGCCACTGATGCTACATGGCCTCCGTTTGAATCTATAAATAAAAATACACAAGCTATTGAGGGTTTTGATGTAGACCTTTTAAATGCAATAGCCGAGAAAGAAGGTTTACAGATTGAGTATATTAACGTAGCTTTCGATCCACTTCTAGTTGGAATTGGACAGTGCCAATATGATGCGGCAATATCGTCCATTACGATCACGGACGATAGAAAGAAATCGATGCTATTTTCCGACCCATACTTCGCTGCAGGTCAGATTGTCACTGTCCGTAAGGATAATACCGATATCATGGGTAAAGATAGCTTGAAAGGAAAAAATGTCGGTGCACAAATTCAAACCACCGGGGCTGATGAAGTGGCAAAAATCCAGGGTGCTAATTTAAAAATATACGATGATATTTCTCTGGCTTTCAAAGATTTGATGAATGGTCAGATTGATGCTATAGTCACTGATAATCCACTAGCACTCATTTACGTGAGTATGAACTCAGATCAAATTAAAATAGTCGGTAATATCTTCACAGATGAGTCTTATGGCATAGCCGTTTGTAAAACCAATCAGACATTATTATCAAGAATTAACAAAGGCCTAGCAGCAGTAAAGGCGGAGGGATTAATCGACCAACTAACTCAGAAGTGGCTCCCCAGGTGATACAGGTAACCTGATTGTAAATCGGCTGCCTATTCCGGGTGTGCTTTTTAATTCCAATATACCTCCATGGGCATTAACTAAGTCTCTGGCAATGCTTAAACCTAAACCCATTCCCTGTTTTATCCGCTGCCTTTGTGTACCACGGTAAAAGGGTTCAAATATTAATTCCTGTTCTTCTGGTGGTATGCCTGGTCCAGTGTCACGTATCTGAATCCAGATAGAATTATTATCGCTGCCAGCTGAGACAGACACACTTCCGCGGGTCGGCGTGTATTTAATAGCATTACTGATAAGGTTGCCTATTGCTTGGGCTAATCGGTCAGGATCTGCTTGAATCGTGGGTAGATTTGGGAGTATAGTTACTTCCCAATGCTGGCTTTTCTCCTGAGCTACTGCCTGCCAAGGTATCAATACCCTGGGAAACCACTCGCTCAGAGGAACCGCTGCGTGAATTCTACATAAATATTTTCAAAAGGATAAGTTAGACGGATAATGCCGATAACCTGGTGATTCGCACCGATTACGGGAGAGAATATATCGATTGCCTGAGAGTGTAAGCTGGGGATGTAATTGAGCCGTTGAACTTCAATACCTTTTTGTGCTTCCTTAAGGCCATTAATATCCAATGCCTGGTTAAGTCGGTTAGCGTCGGCTGGATCAGAAGAAGCCAGAATATTCCCATCGGAACTAATCAGCATTATATGACGGGTTGGGTATGATTTGACCCGGTTCAGGAAAGTTTGTGCATTAGTTGAGTTCATCCATATCGTGGGATCGGTGCTGGCAAAGGAATCCAGTAATCTTGTATCAGCCGTCAGTTCCTCTGAGAGCTTTGGTAGTAAGTACTGATTCTCCAGGACATATATAAGCGCAATTCCCATCAATGGGATGATCACCAGTAAAGGAAGTATATTGCTCAGGATTAGTCGATTACGCAGAGTATTGAACATCACTCTCCTTGAGGTTCGA
>CAZPWU010000237.1:0-4583 GCA_964590325.1 uncultured Anaerolineaceae bacterium
GCACTGCACTGCTCACATTTTCGGAACTGCGGTACTATTTTGGAGCAATCCAACCTGGCCTTTATCAGTTCGCTGCAGGTGGGAGCTCGATGGTCCTTCATTCGCCCACAGGGGATAAGGGGCATGATGTTCATCAAGTGGATGCCTGACTCTCTCAGGCAGCGCGCCAGTCTTTCCAGATGTCGGTCGTTAACGCCGGGGATGAGCACAGTATTGACTTTGAGGACCACCCCGGCGTCGAGAGCTGCCCGGATACCGCGCATCTGGTTACTAATCAGTATTTCTGACGCCTCTTGCCCTCGGTAGACGACCCCCTGGTGGCGGACCCAGGCGTAGATCTGCTGCCCTATAATACTATCTGGGGCATTCACGGTGACCGTCACCGCTCTTACCCCCACATCTATGAGCTGAGACATCTTTTGTTCCAGCAGTAACCCATTCGTGCTGACACATTTCAGGAGAGCAGGGTGTTCTTGATGGATCCGACCCAAAGCATCGAACGTCTCCGGGTTCGCCAGTGGTTCGCCCGGACCTGCTACTCCTACCACAAAGCTTTTTCCTGGTCGCGAGCATGCCAGATGATCCACAAGCTCGGCGGCCTTTTCCGGTGAAAGCAGTTGCCGTGCCCATCCTGGATGCTGCATCGTCAAGTTAGCGCAAATCTTGCGTTCACAGAAATTGCATTGGATGTTGCAGCGGGGGGCAACCGGAAGGTGAACTCGCCCTACTTCATTGTGGGCTTTCTCGTTAAAGCAGGGGTGGCGCTGCATAATGCCCACCTGGAGGGAGGCTTGTAATGCACTCATTCGTTCTCCCTCTGCACAGTCTGCGATTTGATCTCATGGACAAAGTGCCGCCGATAGAGAGCCTCAAGCTCCTCCACCTTTTCGAATGGTCTAGGGATGATCCGGGAGTCATTATCCAGCACGCATTGGGCAAGATGCCGGAACACCTCTGCTTCGGCTGACTGAGGTGAGTGCTCCAACACTGTCCTGCCTTCCACCTCGCAGGACTGAATCACAGGACTGCGCGGTATGAAGTCGATTAAGCGGGTCCCCAACCTCTCCGCGAACTCGGAAAGAACTCCCTTTTCAAACTGCTCATCACCAGAACTGTTGCAGATTACCCCGGCCAATCCTACCTCGCGGCGCTGGGCAAGGCGGTTAATGCCTTTGGCAATGTTGTTAGCTGCATAGAGGCTCATAAATGAGCCTGAGCATAGGAGATAGATCTCTTGGGCAAATCCGGCGCGGATAGGTTGGGCAAAACCGCCGCACACCACGTCGCCCAGGATGTCGTATATGACCACATCCACGTTATAGGTATCGAACGCCTTGAGATCCTTAAGGATCTGCAGCGCTGTTAATACCCCTCGTCCAGCACAACCGATCCCCGGCTCCGGTCCGCCGGACTCGACGCAGTGCACACCTCCATACCCGGTAAAGACAATATCCTCCAGAGTAATAGCGCTTTGATCGCGTCCTACCCTTACAAGGTCTCGGAGAGTCTCCAGTACAGTGGGGATCATCTTTCCCCCTGTCAGCGATCTCGTTGAATCCCTCTTAGGGTCGCACCCCACCTGCATCACTTCCAAACCGCGTTCGCGCAGGGTCATAGAAAGGTTGGAAGATACCGTGCTCTTGCCGATCCCGCCTTTGCCGTATATCGCAATCTGTCGCATCTACCACCTCGCTTTGTATCGTCGTCTCTTGGACCTGTATCTATCCAGCCAGTCATTTTGCATCGTTTCGATGAGATTCAACACACCAGTGTAGCCCAGGTAGGCGCGGTCGATCATACGGAACCGCGCAATCGGATTCACTAATTGGAGAATAAATGGAATGTCCAATTCTTCGATGGCGTGTCGTTCGATATTACTGCCCAAGACGATCTCCGGCTTGATCTCTGCCAATGCCATTTTCGACTGGTACACATCTGCGTTGTAGGCCACTTTAACATCAAGACCCAACTCTGCCAGTTCGCTCTCCAGGATTTCCCTCATCCCAGTCTGACCGGATCGCAGGCAGACGAGGCGAGGGATCATCTCCAGGTCCTCTGTAATGAAACGAATAAGCGGAATCCCCACAGTAGCATCGGCCACGACAGCCACCGGCGCGCGATGAAATCCTGTTTGCTCCAGCCATCTGCGTCGGCATGTCTCCACCACCAGTGTTTCACCCTGGGTGATGATTTTCTGGGTTTCCTTTACAGCTCCCAATCTCTGCCCTAGCTCCGTGAGCCAGTTACGGATGTTTGTGAACCCGATAGGCAGAGGTAAACCTTGGCACCATTGTTCGATCCCGTATTGTTCGACCAGATAGTCAGCCGCTCTCTGCCCGGCATCGTGGCTGAGCACGATGCATCCCTCTGCCAAGGGGATCTTTTGAAAGTCTTCGAGTGCAGTGTCGTGAGTCAGGGTAGCCATTACCGTACACCCCATCTGAGCAAGAATATCCTTTACCCAGACCAGGTCACCGATCCAGGTGGGATTGGCACTGGCATGAGGGGCAACCAGGACCACCGTACGCGACAAATGTTGATTGTGCTCATCACTGCTGACCAGTTGTTTCAGAATGGCATCCAGGGCAATGTCGACGCCCCGGTTCTGATCGCCTCGAAAGCCCGCGCACTGGATCGGAACAATCGGGAAATTCACCTGCGAGCGCATGTCCTCGCACACTGCCACGATGTCATCCCCCACAATCTCGGGTCCACAGGCCGTAACAACAAACATGATCGGCGCGTTAAGGACCTGCGCTTCAAGGATCGTCCGTGCCAACATTTCTTCCCCGCCGTGGACGATCTCGTCTTCGCACAACTTGGTGCACAACGTCAGGGTTTCGGTATAATCTGCGTCTTGCCATCCAAAGGCGGTCTCCACAAGCTGAAAACACCCCTGCGGTGAGTGAGACAGCACACAGCAGCCAGTAACCCCCAGGGCAGTCTGAGCCGCGCCATAGAGCGCGCAACGAAGATAGGGGTCATGGCAGCGTGTCTCGATAGCTTGCATGTTTATTTTTTCCTTATCTGTTCCGTAGCTCGCGCCATAGCCTCACTCCCCATACAATACTTTTTTGAACAACCTGGAGCGGGGACGGTTGGCATGTTCCATGCTGGATTGCATCAGCCTGGCCATGTTCCGAATGCCCTGGTAACCATATTGGGGATAGCCCGTAATAGTGGTCATGTTCACTTGAGGAACACCGGGTTGCCGCAGCGGGGTGCCCACATAAATGGGGTCCTCGTATTGCCCGGCAATTAGCTCTACCTCTGCCTGGGTTTCCGACGAGACATTGAAACTTCCCAGAGAAAAGAGCCCTTTGGTCAGGATCACTTCAGGGTTCAGCCCCTGTTCCAACAAGAACTTGATGCTTGGCATGCGTTCCTTGACGGTGTAGGGATGCAGATTGATGACAATGGGGTGAGCGCCAAACTCCTCTGCCATCTGTGCTAAAGAGAGCGCTCGGATCGGACCGGGAAATTCAGCGATCTCGATTAATGCCGTCTTGCCCTCAAAGCAGCGCCGCAGCGTATCCAGGTCTTCAGCAACCGCTGCTGTTTCCTTACGGATTACCTCCCTGGCCTGGTCCTCCAGACCCATGGGCAACGCCACCCCCATAATCCAATCCTCGGTTGCTTTAAGGCCGTAGGGCTGACCGTTACGGGCATAGGGTAAGCCAAAACGCTCTTCCATCAGGTCACCCAACTTTTGCCCCCAGTCGAAACACCAGGAAGCATTCAATTCAGCCGAAGGAGCCTTGCGAATCTGTTCCACAGTGCATCCGCCACATAGAATACCGTTGATATCAGCGCCAATGGCATGGATCAGGCGTTCCAATTCGTTAAGGTCCTGGGTCCACTCGGTATAGGTAGGACCCTGCCGCGCGCCGAGGAGATTGATTGTCCCTTTTCGGACCTCCTGGCGTGGCTCCATCAGCCCCATGAGTGCCTTGAAGGCATCTTCGTAGCCGCTGCGAAAGTCCCCGCCAAAACCTTCGCTGCGGATTGCCAGCACCCTGGCGTTAACCTCTTGTGCAGCGATCCCGGCGATCGTCTCAACATCATCGCCGATGATTCCAGAACAGCAGCAGGAGAGGATCACGATCAGGTCGGGGTGATACCTGAGATCGGCTTCCCTGACCGCTTCCAAAAGCTTGCCTTCACTACCATACACAACATCAGTCTCGTTTTGCGCGGTACAGGAGGTGGGCTCGAGGGGAACGCCTCGATATTCGCAACTGCCCATTTTGTAGGCACTGGCGACCGAATAGGTGCATCCTTTCGGGCCGTGGATCACAGGTGTCATGTGGCGGATGCCATTGATCACCTGGAAGGCAGTCCAGAATTTACAGGGGGGAGCGTGTGAAGCCTGTAGCTTTGGGATCATTTCCCCCCTCTCCACCTTTTCCAGGAGTTGTTGCAGCGTACCATGAAAGACTATGTAACCATCATTCACCAGGTACCTCCTCTTAGTTTTTTCTCACCCTCAGTATATGATTATTTCGGCAAATGTCAAACAACTGCCATCTTTGGATAGCGCAATAAGTCCGATAATGAAGGAACAAGCGGGCCAAAGCGGCAGC
>CAZPWU010000238.1:0-4581 GCA_964590325.1 uncultured Anaerolineaceae bacterium
CTGTTCGTATAGCACTCAACCCGTTTCACAGAGCTTATGAATGATAAACCGCTTCCTGTCCAAGAAAGGCTTGTTGATCATACCTATTAGACAGCAAGGGGGTTGATCTTTGTCCAACCCCTGCATATGGCATAATTCATGATTACGTACTGCTTCGAAATCCCAAAAGGATTTTCGTTTGACTTTTCATGCTGCGTTGTGTAAAATTGCAAAGTTATGCATTTTTCCAATCTAGGACTCAATAACAAGGTTTTTAGATACAAAATACCTGTCAATAACCCAAGCGTAAAAGCGTTTGGGTATATTCGATTATATTAAATGGCAATTGGAGGAGAAATGAACCTTTTGGGTCTCGCCGTACACGGCTTAAACAATTTCGAACAAATAGCTGTGGTCTTTGTAGTCATTGTCGCATTCATCAGCTTACTTTATGCTTGGTTGCTGCGCGGTAATGTCCTTAAGAAGGATAAGGGTACACCGAAAATGCAGGAGGTCTGGAATGCTATTCGTATCGGCGCGGACAGTTATTTAAACCGCCAATTACGTTCCATCCTACCTCTGATAGCAATCTTAACTATTGCACTGTTCCTGTCTGTCTATATCGTTCCCCCCAGCCCTGAAGCTCGAGAATGGTACTGTACACATATTCAAGGCGTAAACGCAAAAGACCTCACAGCAATCGACACCTGTCGCAGTAACCTGACTAAAGAAAAAGACCAACAGATCTTACTCATTTTTGGGATTGCGCGAACCATTGCATTTGTTATGGGAGCATCATTCTCACTAACAGTTGGCCAATTGGGAATGCGCATGGCTATTCAAGCGAACGTCCGCGCAGCTTCTGCTGCTCGCCGTGGATTTAATGAATCGCTCTCGATCGCATATTATGCTGGTACCATTACCGGGATGTTGACTGACGGACTTGGCCTATTCGGTGGTACGCTGATCTTCATTATTTTCGGTAAAGCTGCACCAGATGCTCTGCTTGGGTTTGGATTCGGAGGCACTTTACTTGCGCTCTTCATGCGAGTGGGAGGTGGTATTTTTACCAAAGCTGCGGATGTAGGCGCTGATCTGGTAGGAAAAGTTGAAAAAGACATCCCCGAAGATGATCCGCGCAATGCAGCCGTTGTCGCTGACCTGGTAGGCGACAATGTTGGCGACTGCGCGGGTATGGCTGCGGACATCTTCGAAAGCTACGAGGTCACCATTGTGTCAGGCTTGATCCTAGGCCTGGCACTCGTCGCGATTGACCCATCCCATAGTCTAAAGTGGATCGTTTATCCATTGATTATTCGTGCTATCGGTGTCATCAGCTCCATCCTGGGAACATTCACTGTACCGATCTGGACACATTTCCCGATCAAGTTCTTACGCACTCACGATGCCGAGGGGTCGATGTTCCGTTCGTATGAGGTATCCAGTGTCAATACTATTTTATGGTCATTCCTGGTGGCTATCTTGTATGGACATGATTGGAGATTAGCCATGCTGACGTCTATCGGCGTCGGATTAGCTGTAGCTTTTAATCCTCTGACATCTTACTTCACTTCGACCAAGCGTAGTCCTGTAAAGGAAATTGTAAAATCTACTAATACTGGCGCAGCAACGACCATACTATCGGGATTATCGGTCGGGATGGAATCGTCGGTTTGGGCTTTGGTAACCCTCGTGATAAGCTTTGTCCTGGCACTGATCTTATATGGCGGTGCTCCAGATGCGAAATATGTCCTCTACGCTATCGCCATGATCGGTATCGGTATGTTGAGCCATACCGGAAATAATGTGGCTATGGACTCTTATGGGCCTATATCAGACAACGCGAATGGCATCGGGGAAATGGCCTGGCACGACCTTGACGATGAAGAAACTCGAAAGGCTCGCCAAATCATGGCTGATTTGGACTCCGTCGGAAACACCACCAAAGCCATAACCAAAGGGGTTGCCATTGCCTCAGCAGTGATCGCTGCGGTCAGCTTGTTTTCCTCCTTTATCACGGATGTAGGACGAGTACAGGCGCAATTAAACCTGCCGGTTATGCAAGCGATCCGTCTGTCTGAAACACGGGTTTTTATCGGCCTGCTCTTAGGGGGTGCATTACCCTGGTTGTTCAGCTCACTTTCGATCCGTGCAGTCAGTCGTGCTGCTGGTATGATCGTTGAAGAAGTCCGCAGGCAATTCCGTATACCGGGGTTAATGGAGGGTAAAGTACAACCCGATTATGCTCAGGTCGTTGGTATCTCTACTACAGCAGCACAAAAGGAATTAATTCCCCTGGCGATAATTTCTATACTTATGCCGCTAGCTGTAGGTTTGATTTTACAGGTTGAAGCCCTGGGCGGTTTCCTGGCGGGGATTATCCTCAGCGGACAATTGTTAGCTGTCTATATGGCGAACGCGGGTGGTGCGTGGGATAATGCTAAGAAATTGATCGAGGATGAACCGCGCGATCTCGTTGCCAATACTGGAAAGGGATCGGAACGGCATAAGGCGAGCGTCGTCGGCGACACGGTCGGTGACCCGCTGAAGGATACTGCCGGTCCAGCGTTAAATCCTATGATCAAAGTTGTAAACCTTGTTAGCTTGATCGCTGCGCCCGTTATTGTACAATATACGGCCAAAAGTAATTTACCCACCTTACCTATTTTACTGATCGTTATCGTATTGCTGGCCTTAGTAGGCTGGGCGATTTCACTCAGTAAGAAACCAGCAGCCACTTTCGTGCCCGAAAGTTCTGGAGATTAATCCCTACAAAAATTCATATAAAACCAAAAACGCTGATCGGCATCTCATTTCAATCTGGAGATGCCGGTCGGCGTTTTCATTTATGATGGTAATTTCGGGTGTTAAACGGCTAGCACCTCCTAAATCTTTGTGCTAGAATGGATAAAATACTACATAAATCCTGTAATAAATATCTCTTATGAGGTTTCCTGGCTTCCACCAGCTTAATCTTTATCTCAAATGCTAGATTAAGCCATATTTATGGAAGAAAGAGTGTGATATATGACGAGTATACCTTTACGGTCGTATAACCGTGAAATCGAAAACTTGGTAGATAATGGCCAGATCGATGAGGCGATCGCTCATTGCCGGCATATCCTGCAGATTTATCCTAAACATATTGACACTTATCGTTTGCTGGGAAAGGCATATCTGGAAAATCAGCATTATGGCGATGCTGCGGATATATTCCAACGTGTTCTCTCAGCTATCCCGGACGACTTCGTCTCTCATGTCGGTATGAGCATTATTCGCGAAGATGAAGGTAACCCTGACGCAGCCATCTGGCATATGGAACGCGCCTTTGAAGCACAACCCGCTAATACGGCTATCCAAGATGAGTTGCGTCGCTTGTATTGTCGCCGGGATGGATTGGAGCCTCCAAAGGTGCGCCTGACGCGTGGTGCACTGTCCCGAATGTATGCGAAAGGCGATCTCTACCAACAAGCGATCGGTGAATTGCGCGCTGCCCTGGCAGACGATCCTGACCGTCCTGACCTGCAAACATTACTAGCACACGTATATGGTGAGGCCGGATGGCGGGTCGAGGCAGTCGGAACATGCAGCAATCTGCTTAAGAAATTACCTTATTGTCTGGAAGTCAACCGTATCCTTTCTGTCATTCTCCCGGATACTGAACGCGCCGAAGACACCCAAATCTATCACCAAAGGGTTGTTGCCCTCGATCCATACTTCCAACATGCCCTTCCACGATCTCTAACCTCAGAAGGTGTACCCGATAATACAGTGACGATTGAGAAATTGGAATGGAAACCAGGTCAGCCCGTTGTGGGTGTACCTGCTCAACCCGCCTGGGCAACAACCTTGGGTGTCACCGTTGCAGAGGAAGGTGAAAAAGCCCTACCTGAATGGTTAACCACAGAGGGTGAAGCAATATCCACCCCAAAGGAAGAGGAAGAAATCTCGGTTTCAGCAGTCGCACCTTTTAGTCCTGAGGCTATACCGACGCCTGAGGAGGCCATCCCAGATTGGATGAAAGAAACTGGTTGGACGATCAAGAGCGGTGAGACCGAAGAAGCCCTTGACCTATTCAAAGAGGAAGAGGTCATTCTTCCTGAGGGAGAACTAGCTCCCGCTGACATACCAGATTGGTTACGTGATATGGCCCCGTCTGGTTTGTTCGAGACCCCCGCCCAGCCAACTGAGGAAAAGGCACAAGAGGAGGCCATCCCCTGGCTTCAAGAAACCCCTCCCGGTCCAACAGACAGCATTGTGACCTGGCTCGAAGAAAAAGAGGAAGGGGAGATACAACCCTTAATAAAGGAGCAGCCAGAAACCCCAGGATGGGTGGAAGGTATCCCACCGGAAGCTCCGACTGAGACAATATCTCAACTTCCACAAGTCGAAGGTGAACCATCACCCGAAGTTACGCCGGTTGAGGAAGCCAAATTACCCGAGTGGTTAACAGAACCAACCCAACCTTCCTTAAGTACTGAAACTGCTCCTGTACTGGACTGGCTGCAAGAAACAGTTGCGCCAGCTAGAGAAGAAGGTGTTGAAGAGTTGCCTGAGTGGATGAAAGAACCTGCCGCTGGCGAAGCTGCTGGTGAAATATCA